>DQLC01000055.1 GCA_015660425.1 Alphaproteobacteria bacterium | reverse complement strand
TGCCATTAGGGTTTCTCGCTCAATTCTTTTTTAGTTCAAGAGTTATTATTCAATGGTTTTACTCTGAAAGAGAGGCAAAAGTAATAACACCAACAATTTATTGGATATTAAGTCTAATAGGATCTTTATTATTCTTTGTGTATGGCTATTTCAGGGATGACTTTGCTATTATGCTAGGTCAATTCATAGGTTATTATATATATATTAGAAATTTGCAACTACAAAAAAAGTGGACAGATTTTAATATAGCTATTAGACAAGTTCTAATATTATTACCTATTATAATTTGCATAGAAAGGGCATGGAATTCTAATTTCTTTGATTTAGAGTCTCTTTTTTATAATCCTGATATACCGCAGTGGCTGTTATATCTGGGAATAATTTCACAAATTACATTTACTTTTAGATATATATATCAGTGGATGTCGTCGGAAATTTCAAAAAAATCTCATCTACCATTAGGATTTTGGGCTATAAGTATTCTAGGAGCTATTTTAATAATTACATATTCTGTTTTTAGAGAAGATCCTGTTTTATTTTTTAGTCATATTGCAGGAATCATTATGTATTCAAGAAATATTTATTTTATATATATTAACAAAAAGAAGTAGTGAATTTTTTAAAGAAATATTATTTCTTAATACAATAAAATGAGATGAGATGAGATATATAAAAATTACTCTTTGTTTACTAACGCTTATTGCATTTGGATGTAATAAACAAAAAGAACCTATTAAATCACCATTTTCAAATATAGATACCTTATCAACAAACGATTGGTGGAATCGTTCTGAAAACCCAATAGTTGATTTAAAAGTTGACAGAGATGACGTTGTAGCCTTTGGCATTTATACAGTGTCTAATAAGACTCTTAAACTTACTGCACAACTTTTTCCACTTTATCCAGATGAAAGCAGAGAGGTTAGATTAGAAATTTATCAAGATAAGAGCTGGAAAGAAATACAAAGAAAAAAAATTAATGAAATAGGATGGGCTACAACTTTTAGGGTAGAAAATTGGGATGATTCAAAAGATATAAAATATAGATTAAGACATAGTGATGATGCCCTCTTTGAGGGAATGGTAAGAAAAGATCCTAAAAATAAAAATGAGATTGTTATGGCTGCATTCTCATGTAATAGCAACAAAGACAGAGGAGATAGAGAAAATTATGTTAAAAACATAAATCATATTGATCCTGATATTTTATTTTTTGCTGGAGATCAGTCTTATGACGAGAAAGAACATACTGCTGCATGGTTGAAGTTCGGAATGCAGTTTAGAGAGACTTTTAGGGAGAGACCATGCATAACTATACCTGACGATCATGATATTGGTCAAGGTAATTTATGGGGAGAAAATGGAAAAATTGCTTCATCATCAGCAGGAAATGATGGAGGTTATTACTATCACCATGAATACATAAAGATGGTAGAAAGGGCACAAACTAATCACCTTCCAGATCCTTATGACAAAACTCCTATCGAGCAAGGAATAGGTGTATATTATACTAACCTTCTACTTGGAGGAATAGATTTTGCAATCATTGAAGACAGAAAGTTTAAGTCTGGACCTAAAGGAAAAATACCTCAACAAGGACCAAGACCAGATCACATAAGAAACCCTGATTATAATCCAAAATCAATTGATATGGATGGATTAAAATTACTTGGTGATAGACAGCTCAAGTTTCTTAGTGAATGGGGGGGGAATAACTCAGTAATGAAAGCAGTTTTATCTCAGACTGGTTTCTGTGGAGGAGCTCATCTCCATGGAAGTGAAGAGAATAGACTTCATGCCGACCTAGATTCAAATGGATGGCCACAGAGAGGTAGAAATAAAGCATTAAAGCTTATTAAGGGTGCAAATGCTATTCATATCGGTGGAGATCAACATATTGCCACTGTAATTCATCATGGAATTGACGATTATGAAGATGGTCCATGGGCTTTTGTTGTACCAGCTATTGTAAATAACTACTATAGTAGGTGGTGGTGGCCAGAAAATGAAAAAATTGATGATAATCCTAATGATATTTTACCGTGGACAGGAAGGTATAAAGATGGATTTGATAATAAAATTACGATGCATGCATATGCTAATCCTGATGCCGATTCTAATGGAGCTGGATATGGAATAATAAAATTTAATAAGGAAAGAAACGATGTAACTTTTGAGTGTTGGCCAAGATATGAGGACGTCAGAATAAATAATCCAAAACAATTTAAGGGATGGCCTATTACTGTTTCTTTGAACTAGAGTTATACCATCTGTCTGGATGGAGTTTATTATATTGTTTTCCACTACCTAAATCTAGAAAAATAGGATCAATCATCTCCTTATCCCACTCTTTGAATCTGAACTTATAATCATCATAAATTTCTTGTGAAATATCAATTATATTATTTTCCTCACTAATATCGTTCTTTAAATCAAAAATAAATTCTTCATCAGCCATTCTAAGGTACTTATATCTTTCCCCTCTTATTACATCAATGTCTTTATCCCTGTTCTGCCAGTAAAGAAATTTATGTGGCAAACCATCTTTCTGTCCTAAAATGTAAGGTATTAGGTTAACGCCGTCTATATCTCCATCAATATATTTTTCAGCATTAGCAACAGATGCCGAAGTTGCAAAAATATCTAGGGCAATAATTGGTTTATCATAAGTTAATCCGGCAGGAATTACATTTGGCCACTGCATAACAAATGGCACACGTATTCCCCCTTCAAAAAATTCACCTTTCCCACCCCTTAAAATACCGTTATCTGAGTGATTATACCATTCCACACCACCATTATCTGAAAAGAAAACAACTATTGTATTATCAGATATTTTTTTTTCTACAAGTTTATCCAAAATTAAGCCAACACCATCATCTAGTGATGTGACCATGGCTGCATATGTTCTTCTCTTCTCTCCTTCAATATGCATATTTCTATCTAGATCCTTCTTGGTAGCTTGTAAGGGTGTATGAGGGGCATTATAAGAAAGGTATAAAAAGAATAGATTTTCAGAATTTTCATCAATAAATTTTACTGCATTATCTGATAATTCTTCAGTAAGATATTTAGATATATCTACCCTCTTACCATTATCAAATATCTTAGTTATATAACCATCCATCTGAGATCTAGCTTCAGTTAAGTCATTTAGTATTAAGTCTTCAGGGAAATATCTATGACCACCAATAACAAAACCATAAAACTCATCAAAACCCCTTTTTTGAGGGACTAAAGATTCATGAGCCCCTAGATGCCATTTCCCAATAGCTTTTGTCTTATAATTAGCTTCTTTAAGAACATCAGGAAGCGTCTGTTCAGACAGGGGAAGTCCCATAGTTGAATCTTTAGGAGTTAATAAAATATTTCTACTATAACCAAATCTATTTTGATACCTACCAGTTATCAACCCAGCTCTACTTGGTGAACATACCGCATATGAAACATATCCCTCTGAAAATACTACTCCATTATTAGCAATTCTATCAATATTGGGAGTTCTAACTTCTTTGCTTCCATGAAAACCAACATCAGCATAACCTTGGTCGTCACTTATTATAACAATAATATTTGGTAATTTTTTTTCTTGGTCTGAACAAGAAAAAAATAAAATAGAAATAAAAATGATTGAAATAATTTTTTTCATAATCAGTAAGGGTAATATATTATTTTTTTATGGAGATTAAAATTTATTTTATATATATTAACAAAAAGAAGCAGTGAGTTTTTTAAAGAAAAATTATTTCTTAATAATTATTTTAATTCTATTAGCATATTCAATTTCTACATTTAATTTAATAGAAGTTGGAATTATGGAGGCTAGGAATTTTCAAACTGCAAAAGAGATGGTTGAAGATAATAACTGGCTTCTTCCAACTTTAAATGGAGAACCTAGATATCAGAAACC
>DQLC01000106.1 GCA_015660425.1 Alphaproteobacteria bacterium | reverse complement strand
GCTGGACGCATGAAGTTAGCATTAAAATTTGCTGTTACACTTGGTCCTTTTCCAGCTTTTGCTGCAATATAGCCACCTATAGTATCAACAAAAGCCATAAGTAGCCCACCGTGTGATACGCCATTTAAATTAGAATGATGATCTAATATCCTTATCCCCATTGTAACATCGGGATATCGGCCTTTAATAAAGTAAGGACCTATTCTATCTGAAAACATTCCATCACGTGATTCATAGAGTTTAAAATCTTTTGGAGCATTCGCAACATCTATATATTCTTCTTTATACATATTATTATATCAATTCGTTTTGTATTGTTTTAATTTATCAAAATTAAATTCAAATCCTATGCCTGAAAGATCTGAAACTAAACCATAGCCTTCTTTTATTTGAAGTGGGTGGGAAATGTATTCTTCTATCCCAAATGCATGAACTTCCATATAAGCTGCATTTGGACAAGCCGCAAGCAATTGAATATGAACATCATGGGCACCATGTGACATAACAGGTAAATTATTAGCTTCTGCAAGTTTAGCTATTTTCATGAAAGGAGTAAAGCCTCCACATGTAGTATAATCCGGTTCGGGAAAATCTACCCCGTTATAATGGAATAATAATTGAAATTCTTGTAAGGTATGAAGGTTTTCACCAGCAGCAATAGGAGTTTTACCATTATTTTTTAAATAAGCATACCCTTTGTAATCATCCGGAGTTATAGGTTCTTCTAGCCATGTTAGATTAAAATTACTAAGTTCATTAGATGCTTTTAATGCTTGATCTACTCTCCAAGCTTCATTAGCGTCCGCCATCAATTCTATTTCGTCTCCAATATGGTTTCTTACTGCTTCAACCCTTTCAATATCTTCCTTAAGTGTACTTCTGCCTAACCGCATTTTTATAGCTTTATAACCCTCTTCTATATTTTTTGTGGCATTTTCTAGTATTTTAGCTATAGGAAAGTTTAAGTCTATATTTCCTGCATATACTTTCACATTTGGTGAATATCCTCCTAATATTTTCCATAAGGGTTGTTTTAGTCTTTTACCTAATAAATCCCAAAGGGCAGCATCTACGGCTGCTATAGCAAAACTTACTGGACCACCTCTTCCAGCATAATGACTTTGTTTCCACATTTGTTTCCAGAGATATTCAATTCTAGAAGAATCTGAATTTATTAATATAGGCTTATAAGTGTCTTCTATGATTCTTGCTATTGCAAGTTCTTGTTTGCTGTGCATGGTTGTATAACCTTGCCCAATATTTCCATTTTCATCAGTAATTATTACTATTACCATTCCAAATCCTGTCATTAATCCTGCAGCATATGCTTCAACAGGTTCTTTTAGTGGTACGGTGTATGATAAAACTTGAATGCTTTTAATATTCATATTAATTCCAAACTCTTTATAATAAGTATTTGTTTTTTAAATTAAATAAATTTAATTATGCAAATGTAGTCTATTAGAGTAATAGGCGAGTATACACTATAATAATATATTTTAAATAAATATTTGCTATTTATATTTGTTAATTATTAAGGTTGTATTTAAATTTTAAAATATAAGGTTTATTATTTCTATTTTTTTTTCTGTAAATTGATTGTCTTTATTTTAAATTAGTTATACATAGGTGCTAATCATTATGAGATTATTTTTATAGTAAATGGCACATGATTGTGTACGAGGTATTTTATGACATCACTCTATAATGAGTATCTTCCTATAGCTATATTTATTGCATTTACGGGGGGGTTATCTATCTTGTTTGCCATTTCTTCATGGCTGATTGGTAAACAACTTCCAGATTCTGAAAAATTATCTCCTTATGAGTGTGGTTTTGAGCCATTTGAGGATGCCAGAATTCAATTTGATGTTAGGTTTTATTTAGTCGCAATATTATTTATAATCTTTGATTTGGAGATTGCATTTCTTTTTCCTTGGGCTGTAGCTCTGTCAGATATAGGTATTTTTGGTTTTATCTCCATGATGATATTTTTATTTTTACTAACTATTGGATTTATTTATGAGTGGAAAAAAGGAGCTTTAGAGTGGGATTAGTTCAGGATAAAGTTAATTTAATTCAAGGAAAAGCAGCTTTTGAAACGGCGGCATCAGATGTAAGAAATAAAGGTTTTGTGGTTGCAAGAATAGATAAATTATTTACCTGGGCGAGAACAGGTTCTCTTTGGCCTATGTCATTTGGACTAGCATGTTGTGCTGTTGAAATGATGCATGCTGGAGCAAGTAGATATGATTTAGATAGATTTGGTTTAGTATTTAGACCAAGTCCTAGACAGTCTGATGTTATGATAGTTGCAGGAACCTTAACTAATAAAATGGCGCCAGCTTTGCGTAAAGTATATGATCAAATGGCTGAACCTAGATGGGTTATCTCAATGGGAAGTTGCGCTAATGGAGGTGGGTATTATCACTATTCTTATTCTGTAGTAAGAGGGTGTGATAGAATTGTTCCGGTTGATGTTTATGTTCCAGGATGTCCTCCCACTGCTGAAGCGCTTTTATACGGTATTATCCAATTACAAAAAAAAATCACACGTCAAAATTCTTTAGGAGTATAACTTAAAGTGACTAAGGTATATGAAGAAAATTATAATCAAAGGCATATAAATATTCAAAAGATCTTGATTGAGAGGTTTGGAGGAAGAGGTTTAGAAACTTATATTAAATCTGATGAACTAACAGTTATTCTTAGTAAATCTATACTTATTAAAGTAATAAATTTTTTAAAGGATGATAAAGACTTTCAGTTTAAACAATTAATAGATATTTGTGGGGTAGACTATCCTAACAGGGTTGAAAGGTTTGAAGTTGTTTATCATTTGCTAAGTTTAAGTTTAAACCAAAGAATTAGAGTAAAATTATCAGTAAAAGATGGAGATATGGTTCCATCTGTTGTTTCAATATATGAGGCTGCAAATTGGTATGAGAGAGAAGTTTGGGATTTGTATGGAGTAATATTTTCTAATCATCCAGACTTAAGGCGTATCTTAACAGATTATGGTTTTGAAGGGCATCCATTAAGAAAAGATTTTCCATTGTCGGGTTTTACTCAAGTTAAATATGATGATTCAGAAAAAAGAGTTGTAAAAGAAAGAGTAAATTTAGTTCAAGATTTTAGAACTTTTGACTTTGAAAGCCCTTGGGAAGGTCCTGAATATAATAATTTAAATAAAGATTCGGATAAAAAGTAATGACAGATGTTCAATTAAAAAATATGACCTTAAATTTTGGCCCACAGCACCCAGCAGCACATGGTGTTCTTCGTCTAGTTCTAGAAATGGATGGAGAAGTAGTTGAGCGTACAGATCCACATATTGGGCTATTACATAGAGGGACAGAAAAATTAATTGAACATAAAACTTATCTGCAAGCTATCCCTTATTTTGATAGATTGGATTATGTTTCTCCTATGTGCCAAGAGCATGCCTTTGTTTTATCTGCAGAAAAATTATTAGATATTACTGTTCCTAGAAGAGCATTATTTATTAGAGTTTTATTTGATGAAATAACCAGAGTATTAAACCATTCTCTTCAAATTGCGGCTCAAGGGCTAGATCTCGGAGCAACGACACCTTTTTTGTGGTTATTTGAAGAACGAGAAAAGTTGATGGGTTTTTATGAGCAGGTTTCTGGTTCTAGGTTGCATGCAGCCTACTATAGGGTAGGAGGTGTTCATCAAGACCTACCAAATAATTTAATAGATAATATTGAAGAATGGTTATCTGGTTTTGGAAAAGTAGTTGAAGATATAGAGACCCTTCTTTCTGATAATAGAATATTTAAGCAAAGGACAGTGGATATAGGTGTAGTTTCTCCAGAAGATGCATTAAATTGGGGTTTTACAGGCCCAATGCTTAGAGGTTCAGGTGTCGCATGGGATTTAAGGAAGTCCCAACCTTACGCTATATACGATGAAATAAATTTTGATGTGCCCATAGGTAAAAATGGAGATTGTTATGATCGTTATTTATTAAGAGTTGAAGAAATGAAACAAAGTGTAAAAATTATTCGTCAAGTTTTAGATAATATTCCTAAAGGTAATGTAATTATAGATGATTCTAGATTTTCCCCTCCTAAAAGAGGAGAAATGAAACATTCTATGGAGGCCCTTATAAATCATTTTAAATTATTCACAGAAGGAGTAAGGGTGCCTGCTGGAGAAGTATACACAGCTGTAGAAGCACCAAAGGGAGAATTTGGAGTCTATTTAGTTTCAGACGGATCTAGTAAGCCTTATAGATGTAAAATTAGGGCTCCAGGATTTTCTCATTTACAAGGATTAGATTTTATGACTAAAGGGCATATGTTGGCAGATTTAGTTGCATGTATCGCCACATTAGACGTTGTTTTTGGAGAAATAGATAGATGAGTACTAGAAGACCTGCTCCAGACAATTTGCAACCAGAAAAATTTGCTTTTACAAAAGAAAATGCTAAAGCAATTAATAATATTTTACTTAAATATCCTGAGGGTAGGAAAGCTAGTGCATTGTTGCCTTTATTAGATTTAGCTCAAAGACAACACGATAATTGGTTACCAAAAGCAGCAATGTCCGAGGTTGCCAAAATATTAAGTTTGCCAATGATTAAAGTTCTAGAAGTTGCCACTTTTTATACTATGTATAATTTATATCCGGTAGGCAAAAATTTACTGCAAATCTGTACTACGACTCCTTGTTGGTTAAGAGGTAGTGAAGACATAGTTTCTATTTGTAAAGATAAATTAGGAATAAATTTTGGTGCAACCACAAAAGATAATAGATTTACTTTATTAGAAGTAGAATGCCTTGGAGCTTGTTCAAATGCTCCTATGATTCAGATAAACGATGACTTTTATGAAGATTTAACGAAAGAATCTATGAAAAAAATTATAGAAGATTTAAAAAATGGTAAACAGCCAAAAATTGGACCTCAATCTGATAGAAAAGGTGCAGAGCCAATAAATATTAAAGTGCAAGTATAATGATCTCTTCTGAAAATATTATATTTAAAGATATATATGGTTTTGATGGTTGTTCACTTGCAAAGAGTGAAAAAAGAGGAGATTGGCATAGCACGAAATCTTTATTAGAAAAAGGAAGTGATTGGATAATAAACGAAATAAAGGCTTCAGAATTAAGAGGTAGAGGGGGGGCTGGGTTTCCAACTGGATTGAAATGGTCATTTATGCCTAAGGTTAAAAATAAACCTCATTATATAGTAATAAATGCTGATGAAAGTGAGCCAGGAACGTGTAAAGATAGAGAAATTATGAGAAATGAGCCGCATAAGTTAATTGAAGGCACACTATTAGCTGGTTTTGCAATGCAAGCTAATCATGGGTTTATTTATATAAGAGGAGAATTTGTTGAGGAGGCCAAGGTTTTAGATAAGGCAATATTGGAAGCTTATAAAAAAGGTTATCTTGGCAAAAACGCATGTAATTCAGGTTTTTCATTTGATATTACGTTGCATAGGGGAGCTGGCGCATACATATGTGGAGAAGAAACTGCTTTATTAGAAAGCTTAGAAGGTAAAAAAGGTCAACCCAGATTAAAGCCACCATATCCTGCAAATGTAGGCCTATATGGCTGTCCAACTACAGTTGCTAATGTGGAAACAGTAGCTGTTGTTCCAACTATTTTGAGAAGAGGTGCTAGTTGGTTCTCTTCTTTAGGAAACAAAAATAATACTGGCACTAAACTTTTTTGTATATCTGGGCATGTGAATTCCCCTTGTGTAGTTGAGGAAGAGATGGGTATTTCTCTAAAAGAGCTTTTAGAAAAACATGCTGGTGGTGTTATTGGTGGATGGGATAATTTATTAGCGGTAATTCCTGGTGGAGCTTCAACTCCACTAATACCGGCTGATATATGTAGCACTGTAAATATGGATTTTGATTCATTAAAGAATGAAGGCAGTGGCTTAGGTACAGCTGGAGTGATAGTTATGGATAAGTCAACGGATATAATAAAAGCTATTTGGAGGTTATCAAAATTTTATAAGCATGAATCATGTGGTCAATGTACACCGTGTAGAGAAGGAACAGGCTGGGTAATGCGTTCTATGGAAAAATTAATAGAAGGAAATGCTGATGTAATAGATATTGATGCATTAAAGAATGTGTGTGATCAAATAGAAGGCCATACAATTTGTGGATTAGGTGATGCTGCTGCCTGGCCAGTACAAGGTTTAATTAAACATTTTAGGCCAGAAATTGAAAAAAGAATTGATAATTATAAAAATATAAATTTAAAAGCTGCTGAATAGGTATAATAAATTGGTAAAATTATTTGTTGATGATAAGGAAATTGAGGTAACTGATGGGTCTACAGTTATGCAGGCATGTGAAAAAATAGGCGCAGAAATACCACGTTTTTGTTTTCATGAAAGGTTATCTATAGCAGGCAATTGTAGAATGTGCTTAGTAGAAGTAGAAGGATCGCCTAAGCCAGTTGCAAGTTGTGCAATGCCTGCTGTAGAGGGCATGAAAGTTATTACAAAATCAGATAAAGTAAAAACTGCAAGAGAAGGAGTCATGGAGTTTTTACTTATTAATCATCCTTTAGATTGTCCAATATGTGATCAAGGTGGTGAATGTGATTTACAAGATCAAGCATTATTCTATGGAAGGGGTAAAACTAGGTTTGTAGAAGATAAAAGAGCTGTAGATAATAAGCCTTTTGGTCCATTAATAAAAACTATTATGAATAGATGTATTCACTGTACGAGATGTGTAAGGTTTATGGATGAGATTGCAGGAGTTCATGATTTAGGGGCTATAGGTAGAGGAGAAGATATGGAAATAATATCTAATTCTCCAAAAGGACTAGGAGGAGAATTGTCAGGCAATATTATTGATCTTTGTCCAGTAGGAGCACTTACTTCTGCTCCATATGCTTTTAAAGCAAGGCCTTGGGAATTAAAAAAAACAAATAGTATAGATATATTTGATGGCTTAGGCTCTGCTATTGAAATAGGATCTAAAGATGGTCAGGTTTTAAGAGTTTTGCCTAGATTAAATGAAGATATAAATGAAGAATGGTTAGCAGATAAATCTAGATTTGCGATTGATGGATTAAGCAATCAAAGATTAGATAGTCCTTACAAAAGAGATTTAAAAGGTAAGCTAGTAGCATGTTCATGGGAGGAAGCTTTTAAAGTTTTGGCTGAAAATTTTAAAGGCCTTAAGTCTGAAGAGATAGCTGCATTAGTAGGTGACCAGGCATGTCTAGAATCAATAGTTTCCCTAAAAGATTTAATGACAGAATTTAATGTTACTAATATTGATTGTAGGCCATTATTATCCTCCTTACCTACAGATACAAAAAATAGAAGTGGTTGGCTATTTAATCCTACAATATCTGGTATTGAAAAAGCAGATTCATTGCTAATTATAGGAAGTCAGCCAAGATATGAGGCTGCTTTATTAGATGCCCGTATAAGAAAATCTTGGATTGCTAATGGTTTAAAAATTGCACGTATTGGAGGTGGAGATAATGCTAGTTATCCAATAGAAGAATTAGGAAATAATGTTAATGTAATAGAGCACATTTATAAAAATAAACATTCTTACAATAAAATATTAGATAAGTCTAATAAACCATTGTTTTTAATAGGTGAAAATTTATTAAATAGAAAAGATGGTGAAGGTATATTAGGTAGAATTAGAGAGATTGCAAAAAAATATAATTCATTTTCAGACAAGTGGAATGGTTTAGCAATTTTACATTCTTCTGCTAGCAGAGTAGGTGCATTAGAAGTTGGTTTTGTTCCAGGAAATAAAGGATTTAATACTAAAGATATTATAGATGGTGTTGCATCAAATCATATTAAATTACTTTGGCTATTAGGTGTTGATGATATAAATTTGAATAAAAAACCTAATACTTTTGTAGTTTATCAAGGGCATCATGGTGATAAAGGAGCTGAGATAGCAGATTTAATTTTACCTGGCTCTGCTTATACGGAAAAAGATGCTACTTACCTGAACACCGAAGGCAGAGTGCAAAGAACAAATGCAGCTGTCTCTCCACCAGGGGATGCAAAAGAAGACTGGAAGATAATTAGAGCTTTTTCTGCCTTTGTTGATAAAGTTCTTCCTTATGATAATATATCTGAGCTTAGAAAAAGGTTGGCTAATATCAATAAATTACTCGTAATTGAAAATTCATTAATCAAAGGAAGCGTTACCGATATTGGGGACACTTCTACAAAACTTGCTAAAAATTTAATAACACCTAAAAACATTAACTATTTTATGACTTGCCCAATTTCTAGAGCTTCTGAAACCATGGCAAAATGTTCTATAGCTAAAAGTAGTTTGGCTGCAAAATGATAGATTTTTTATATAGTCAAAACTTTATTAATGTTATGTTTATTATAATAAAAATTATAGCTTTAGTTGTTCCTTTATTAGTGATTGTTGCCTTTTTAACATATGCTGAAAGGAAAGTTATTGCTTCTGTTCAACTAAGAAAAGGGCCTAACGTAGTTGGGCCATTCGGTCTTTTACAACCCTTAGCTGATGGATTAAAATTATTTTCTAAAGAAACTATTTTTCCTACTGTATCTAATAAAATAGTTTTTCTTTTAGCGCCTATGATTGCCTTTTCACTTTCTATAGCAGCATGGGCAGTAATTCCTATTGCAGATGGTTGGGTAATTTCAAATATAAATGTGGGTATTTTATACATTTTTGCGGTTTCCTCGTTGTCTGTTTATGGGATTATCATGGCTGGTTGGGCTAGCAACTCTAAATATGCCTTTATGGGTGCCTTGAGATCAGCAGCACAAATGGTGTCATATGAAGTCTCTATAGGACTCGTTATAATTACAGTTTTAGTTTGTGTAGGTTCATTAAACTTAAGTGACATTGTTTATGCTCAAAAATCTACATGGTTTGTATTTCCATTGTTTCCTATGTTTATAGTATTTTTTATTTCAGCATTAGCGGAAACAAATAGAGCCCCATTTGATTTACCAGAAGATGAGTCTTCTCTAGTAGGAGGTTATTTTACAGAATATTCTTCTATGCTATTTGCAATGTTTTTTCTAGGTGAATATGCAGCTATGATAATGATGAGTGGTATGGCAACTATATTATTTTTAGGAGGCTGGTTGGCTCCATTTAATGTAGCTATACTTAATGAGATACCAGGATTTATATGGTTTGCATTAAAAACATCACTAATGTTATTTATTTTTTTATGGGTCAGAGCAACTTTTCCACGTTTTAGATACGATCAGCTTATGAGAATAGGTTGGAAAGTCTTTTTACCTTTTTCTTTGCTTTGGGTAGTCCTAACTTCAGGTTTTTTAATAACATTTAATTTACTACCAGTTAATGGTTAAGGAGTTTTTTATTTGAAAAAAATATATAGATCTATTTGGTTTCTCTTTTTAGGAGAACTATGTTTGGGTATGTTTTTAACATTAAAATATATGTTTAAAAAACCCGTAACAATTAATTATCCATTTGAAAAAGGTGAGTTAAGCCCTCGCTTTAGAGGAGAACTTGCGCTTAGAAGGTATCCAAATGGTGAGGAAAGGTGTATAGCTTGTAAATTATGTGAAGCTGTTTGTCCCGCTTTAGCAATTACAATTGAATCTGAGCCTAGAGAAGACGAAAGTAGAAGAACTACTAGATTTGATATTGATATGACAAAATGTATATATTGTGGACTATGTGAAGAGGCTTGCCCTGTTGATGCAATAGTGCAAGGACCAAATTATGAATTTGCAAAAGAGACTAGGTCAGAACTTTTATATGATAAAGCTAAACTTTTAGAAAATGGAGATAGATGGGAATCTGTTTTGTCTAAAAATATACATGTGGATAAACAATTTAAATAATAGTTAAGGTTTAATAAAATGCTTCCTTTTTTCTTTTATACATTTGCTATAATTTCAGTGATTTCTTCATTTATGGTTATTTTTGCTAAAAACCCTGTACATTCAGTTTTTTTTCTAATTCTTACCTTTTTTAACGCAACTGGCCTTTTTGTTCTTATGGGGGCAGAATTTTTAGCTATGCTTCTTTTGATCGTCTATGTTGGAGCTGTAGCTGTTTTATTTTTATTTGTGGTTATGATGCTAAATATAGATTTTAATTCTTTAAGAACAGGTATGATTAAAAATGCTCCGCTTGGTTTATTAATAGGCACTATATTATTAGGAGAGATGATTTTTTCTTTTATTGGAATGAAATATGGTGTTGCTAATAAACCAGGAAACGAATTATTTATAGTTCTAGGCGAAGAAGAGAATACTCGAGCTTTAGGTAAGGTATTATATACAAATTATATATATTTATTTCAATGTGCAGGTTTAATTCTTTTAGTAGCTATGATAGGAGCAATAGTTTTGACTCATAGAAAGAGAGATAATGTAAAACAACAAGATGCTGTAAAACAGATTCTTAGAAATAGAGAAGATGCTATAGAAGTTAAAGAAGTAGAGATTGGAAAAGGTGTCTTATGATTTATCCAATAAGCCTTACGCATTATCTTATTTTAGCAGCCATAATATTTAATATAGGAATATTTGGAGTGTTTCTTAACAGAAAAAATTTAATTATAATATTGATGTCTATAGAGTTAATGCTTTTAGCCGTAAATATTAATTTCATTGCTTTTTCTACTCATTTAAACATTATTTTAGGGCAGGTTTTTGCCTTATTTATATTAACAGTAGCTGCTGCGGAAGCTTCAATAGGGTTAGCTATTTTAGTTGTGTTTTTTAGGTCTAGAGGATCTATTGCTGTTGATGATGCAAATAGTATGAAAGGTTAATATGCTAACTCTTTTAGTCTTTTTACCCTTATTAGGTTCTTTATTAAGTGGATTACTTCCTTCTTTTGTTGGAAAAAAAGGAGTAATATGGGTACCTACTGTTTTATGTTTATTATCATTAATATTATCTGTAATTTTAATGTTTCAAGCAATTTCTGGAGAGTCATATACGATAATTTTAGGAAATTGGATAAATTCTGGAAATCTTAAAATTGGTTGGGCATTAAGGCTTGATATGTTAAGTGCTATGATGCTTTTTGTGGTTATGCTTGTTTCTACTTTAGTGCATATATATTCTATTGGCTACATGGATCATGATCCACATAAAGCAAGGTTTTTTTCTTACTTATCTCTGTTTACTTTTGCAATGTTGATGTTAGTCACCTCAAATAATTTCCTTCAGTTATTTTTTGGTTGGGAAGGAGTAGGGTTGTGTTCTTATTTATTAATAGGTTTTTGGTTTAAAAAACAAAGTGCAAATGCTGCAGCTATAAAAGCATTTTTAGTAAATAGGGTGGGAGACTTAGGGTTAATATTAGGTATTGCTATTATTTATTATTTAACTGGTAGCTTAGATTATGATGTGGTATTTAATAACATTTCTTCAATTTTACATTTAGATATTAAATTTTTAAATTATAACATTCCGTATATTGAAATAACTTGTTTTTTGTTATTTATAGGTGCTATGGGCAAATCTGCACAAATTGGACTTCATACATGGTTAGCAGATGCTATGGAGGGTCCAACTCCTGTATCAGCCTTAATTCATGCAGCCACTATGGTAACTGCTGGTGTTTTTTTAGTCGCTAGATGCTCTCCTTTATTTGAGTATGCACCTATAGCATTAAATTTTGTAATAATTGTTGGTGCTTTAACCTCAATATTTGCTGCATTTATTGCGATTTCACAAAATGATATAAAGAAGATTATTGCCTACTCTACATGTAGCCAATTAGGTTATATGTTTTTTGCTTGTGGTCTTTCTGCATATTCTGCTGGTATGTTCCATTTAGTGACACATGCCTTTTTTAAAGCATTACTATTTCTAGGTGCAGGATCTATTATTCATGCATTAACTGATGAAAAAGATATAAGAAAAATGGGTGGATTAGCTAGGTTATTGCCTTATACTTGTGGCGCTATGTGGATAGGTTCCTTAGCCTTAGTCGGTCTTCCTCCATTTGCAGGTTTCTTTTCAAAAGATATTATATTAGAGGCCGCTTGGGCGCACCAGAGTAGTAATGGATATATTGCTTTTTATTTAGGGTTATTAGCAGCATTTTTAACAGCTTTTTATTCCTGGAAGATATTATTTTTGGTGTTTCATGGGAAAGCTAGAAGTGATATTAGTAAGGCTCATGAATCCCCTTTATATATATTAATACCATTATTTATTTTATCAGTTGGGGCAGTTATTTCAGGTTGGATTGGTTATATAATGGTAGATACTCATCATGACTTTTGGCATGGAGCTATTTTAATATTAGATAATCATAAAGCTTTAATTAATGCCCACCATGTTCCTATATTAGTTAAAGCATCTCCTATAATTGTTGCTTTATTAGGAATATTATTAGCTTGGCTGTTTTATATCAAAAGAACAAACCTTCCGCTAATCTTTTCAAGTAAGTTTTCATTTCTTTACAATATATCTAAAAATAAATTTTGGTTTGATGAGTTATATGAATTACTACTTTGTCACCCATTAAAAGTTATGGGTAACTTCTTATGGAATAAAGGTGATATTGGAGTTATAGATAAATTTGGACCAGATGGAATTACATATATATGTAAGAAATTTGCTTCTAAAATAAAATCTTTTCAGAGTGGATATGTTTATCATTATGCTTTTACAATGTTTTTCGGGTTAATAGCATTATTTAGTTGGCAGTTTTTAATATTTTTGGGGTGGATATAAAAGATGACTAGTTGGCCAATTTTATCATTAATGATTTTTATTCCACTTTTTGGTGCATTTTTTATTAGTTTAATTGATGGAGATGAACGAATAGTTATTAAGAATACAAAAATGGTGGCTATGTGGACCTCTATAGTAGTATTTATTTTGTCAATTTTTGTTTGGATAAATTTTCCTCGTTCTTCTGGTTTTCATTTTATAGAGGAAGTAACTTTATTTTCTTCTTTAGGTATTTCCTATAGATTAGGTATAGATGGTATATCTATGCTTTTTGTCGCTTTGTCTGCTTTCTTGATTCCTATTTGTATATTAGCTAGTTGGAAGTCTATTAAGTTTAGAGTCAAAGAATATATGATATTGTTCTTGTTATTAGAATCTTTGCTGATAGGTACCTTTTGTGCCCTAGACCTGTTATTATTTTATATATTTTTTGAAGCTCTTTTAATTCCAATGTTTCTCATTATAGGTATATGGGGAGGTCCTAGGCGAGTTTATGCAGCTTTTAAGTTTTTCTTATATACTTTAGCTGGATCGGTATTATTTTTAATAGCTATCATTGTTATGGGTTATAGTTCGGGAACATTTGATATAAGAGAGCTTTTAGAACATAATTTCCCTTATCAACTGCAATTGTTATTATGGCCGGCTTTATTTGCATCATTTGCAGTTAAAACTCCAATGTGGCCATTTCACACATGGTTACCAGATGCTCATGTTGAAGCCCCTACAGCGGGCTCTGTTATATTAGCAGGTGTTTTGTTAAAAGTAGGAGGTTATGGTTTTGTTCGTTTTTCAATTCCGATGCTTCCTAATGCCAGTGATTATTATGCACCATTAGTATTTATTCTTGGCGTAATAGCTATCATATACACATCTTTAGTAGCATTAATGCAAAAAGATATGAAAAAATTAATTGCATATTCATCAGTTGCGCACATGGGGTATGTAACTATAGGTTTGTTTACATTTAAGCAAGAAGGTATTGATGGAGCAATAATTCAAATGTTAAGTCATGGTTTAGTTTCAGCTGCACTCTTTCTATGTATAGGTGTTTTATATGAAAGAATGCATACTAGAATGATTTCTGATTATGGTGGTGTAGTAAAAAATATGCCTAAATTTTCATTAGTTTTTATGGTTTTTATGCTTGCTTCAATAGGGGTACCAGGTACAAGTGGTTTTGTAGGAGAGTTGTTAGTTTTAATCGCTGCTTATAAAGTTAGCGGATATTTAGCATTTGCTACAGGATTAGGAATGATACTAGGAGCAGCTTATATGCTTTGGCTTTATAAAAGAGTTATATTTGGAGTTGCAGAGAACAAAAATGTAAAAAACCTTATTGATATAGATAAAAGAGAATACGTTATATTTGTTCCAATTATTATTGGTGTTTTTTGGCTTGGTATATATCCAGAAAGTTTTTCTATAGAATTTAGAGAATCTGTAGTTAATTTAGTGAACTCTATTAATAATAGAGTTCTTAATTAACAATATTTGTTGGAGAAGTAATTGAATTTATTGTCAAACATACTGGATATAAATCTAGTTTTTCCAGAAATATTTTTATCTCTTTGGTTACTTGTTTTTATACCATTAGGAGTATATTCAGGTGGAGATAAGGAAACTCGTCAGTCATATTTTACCATATTTTCTATAATTGGATTATTAGGAACATTATTAATTATTTTAATGGGAGATTACAAAGCAGCTAGAGGTTTTTATGATTTAATAGTAAATGATCGACTAGTAGTGTTTTTAAAATCATTGGTCATATTGGCGGGTGTAATAGTCTTGATAATTTCTGAAAAATATAGAACTTTGAAAAAACTCTACCTTTTTGAATATCCGGTATTAATACTTTTCTCTATTCTCGGAATGTTAGTTATGCTTTCTTCTAATGATTTTATTACTCTATATTTAGGCTTAGAGTTACAATCATTATCATTGTATGTTTTAGCCGCTATAAAAAAAGATTCGCTAAAGTCATCTGAAGCGGGACTTAAATATTTTATATTAGGTGCTTTAGCATCTGGTTTCTTTTTGTTTGGAGTATCTTTGTTGTTTGGTATCACTGGAACAACTTCCTTTACAATACTAAGCAGTAATTTATTAAGCCCTGAAAATAATTCTCTTTTATTAATACTCTCAATTGTATTAATTTTATCTTCTATAGCTTTCAAGTTATCTATTGCTCCTTTTCATATGTGGACTCCTGATGTCTATGAAGGAGCTCCTACTTCTGTTACTGCATTTTTTGCTGTTGTTCCAAAAATTGCAGCAATAGGTGTATTAATGAGAATATTATATATAGCGCTAATAGATATTCATGATGTATGGAATCAATTAATATTAATTTTGGGGATATTATCAATATTTGTAGGAGCATTTGGTGCCTTACTTCAAATTAATATAAAGCGCCTTATGGCTTATAGTGCTATAAGTAATATTGGATATATATTCTTAGCTTTAAGCCTAGGAAGCCAACTAGGATTAGAGGCTTCATTAATATATATCACCGTTTATACAGTTTCTGCTTTAGGGAGTTTTGCTTTTATTCTTTCAATGGAAAAAGATAATATTATGTTAAATAATATTTCTAGTTTTGCAGGTTTATCTAAATCAAATCCTTTTTATGCAATATGTTTTAGTATAATCCTTTTATCTCTGGCTGGTTTACCCCCCCTTGCAGGTTTTATTGCTAAATTTTATATATTTAAAGCTGTCATTATGGCTGATTTTTTATGGATAGCTGTAATTGGAATAATGGGGAGTGTTATTTCAGCCTATTATTATTTAAATATAGTTAAGGTCATGTATTTAGATGAAGCTGAAGAATTATTTACAATTGAATCAAAAAAAAGTGTCAAATTTATTCTTTTTATAAGTGCGGTATTAATTTTCACATTTTTAATTTATGCAGATAGTTTGATTAATTTTCTTAGCTATATTAGTAAAGCAATTATTTTGTGAGCAAAGTAATAGAATTAGATTACGGATATAAAATTATAGAGTATGAAGAATTAGCTTCCACTATGATAACTTTAAAAGAGTTAGCAATTGCTGGTTGTGATATAAATACAGCAGTATGGGCAAAAAAGCAGAATAGCGGAAGAGGTAGACATGGAAGAGAATGGTCTTCTCCTAAGGGAAATTTATATGTTTCATTTTTGAGAAAAGCCGAAAATAAAAATTCAAAAAATATATTTGCACCTGTTTTTATTGCGGCTTTGGCTATAGCTAATTCTATAAAAGAGATATCAAATAATAAAGTAATACCTAGTATTAAATGGCCTAATGATATTTTAATAAATAAAGCTAAGGTAGCAGGAATCTTAATAGAGAGTTTAACTTTAAATAATAGTATTAAAATATTAAATATTGGTATAGGGATTAATATTGTTTCAAATCCAAACAATACATTATATCATGCTACTAATTTAAGAGATGTAGATATTCAAACCAATGCTGATGAGATGATAAGAATATTTTTTAAAAATTTAAAAATAATAGAAAAATTGTATATAAGAGAGGGTATAAAAGAAATATATAAAATGTGGGGTGTATTAGGACATAAAATTGGTGACCCTATAAGCGTTACAATAGGTGATAATAAGATTTTTGGTATTTTTAATGGATTAAATGATGAAGGAGGTTTGTTAATTTTAAATGAGGCAGGATGTGAACAAGTTATTATGGCAGGAGATGTATTTTTATTATGAGTAATAAAGTTTTTAATAAAACAATATTAGTAATAGATGTTGGTAATACTAATACGGTTTTTGCAATAGTAAATAATAAAGGAATTTATAATAAATGGAGAATGTCAACTAGTGCTAATAGAACTTCAGACGAATATGAAATACATATTAAATCTTTCTTATCAAATGTAAGTAATATATCTATTTCAGATGTTATAATTTCATCTGTGGTGCCTTCTGTAATTTATGAATTAAAAACGTTTGTCAAAAATACTTTTAATATTAATCCTAAAATAATTGGAGACACTATTATTCCTAAAATAAATATCTCAATTGATAGGCCGGATGAAGTTGGGGCTGATAGGTTGGTAAATAGTTTAGCTGCTCACAAAATTTATGGTGGACCAATTATAGTTGTAGATTTTGGCACAGCTACTACTTTTGATATAGTTAATAAAGAAGGTACATATATAGGTGGCATAATTTCTCCAGGAGTTCATTTGTCAATGGACGCTTTAGATAAAGCTACAGCAAGGTTACCAAGAATTGCCATTAATAAGCCGGATAAGATCATAGGTACTAATACAGTAACAGCAATGCAGTCAGGTATATTTTGGGGTTACATAAGCTTATTAGAAGGAATAATAGTTAGAATTAAAAAGGAAACTAAATCTGAAATGAAGGTAATTGCCACAGGAGGTTTATCAAAATTATTTAAAACTCACTCAGATGCTATAGATGATATAGATGAAGATCTTACATTAAAAGGTATTGCATTAACATGGGATATTAAATTAGATATTTTTATATAATGAATTTACCTAAACCAAAAAAAAATGAACTAATGTTCCTACCTTTAGGAGGGTCTGGTGAGATTGGTATGAATTTAAATTTATACGGTAATTCTGGTAAATGGCTTATTGTAGACTGTGGAGTTACTTTTGGTGATCCAATATATGGATCTGTTGATATATCTATGCCAGATATTGTATCTTTAGAAAATTCTACAGAAAGTATATGCGGTCTTCTTCTAACGCATGCTCATGAAGATCATATAGGTGCTGTTCATTATTTATGGCCTTATTTAAAATGTCCTGTTTATGCAACAGAGTTTGCAGCAGAAGTACTAATTAGAAAACTTAAAGAGGTTGGTTTAGAGGATGAAGTAGAGATTAATATTATTAGGATAGATTCTAAAATTAAAATTGGACCTTTCGATATAGAAATAATAAGTATGTCTCATTCTATAATTGAGCCTTCTTCTGCATTAATATCCACGTCAGCTGGTTCTGTTTTTCATACTGGTGATTGGAAAATAGACTTTAATCCTCAAATTGGTGAAGGAATAAATAAGAAGAGATTAGTAGAACTTGCTAAAGAAAATGTACTAGCCATGGTTTGTGATTCTACTAATGTGCTTGTAAATGGTACATCTGGCTCAGAAGAAGATGTAATAAAACCACTAACAAATATTATTAAAGAGTGTTCAGGTAGAGTATTTGTGTCAACATTTGCATCTAATGTTATGAGGCTTAATACACTTGCTAAAATAGGATTGTCATTAGGAAAAAAAGTTGCATTGGTAGGACAATCTATGTGGAGAATGGTGGAAATTGCAAAACAAAGTGGTTATTTATCTGATCTTCCAACCTTTATTTCAGAAAGAGATATTAAAAATGTAGAAAAAGATAATTTAATGATTATATGTACTGGTTCACAAGGAGAACCAAGAGGAGCGTTAAATAGAATAGCAAATGGTACTCACAGGGATGCTTCCATTAGTAATGGTGATTCCGTAATATTCTCATCAAGGGTTATTCCAGGCAATGAAGTTAGCATATCTGAAATGCAAAATAGACTCTCTGAATTAGGAGCTAATATAATTGAATCCTCAAAAGAAAATATGATTCATGTAAGTGGACACCCAGCAAGAGAAGAATTGTCTCAAATGTATTCATGGGTAAAACCAAAAACACTAATAGCTGTTCATGGCGAAACTAGGCATATAAATGCTCATGTAAAATATGCAAAAGAGCAGCAAATTAATTTTGCTATACCTGGAAGAAATGGATCTATAATACAATTATCACCTGGTTCCCCACGCTTTATAGGTGAGGTAGAACATGGTAGGCTAATAGTAGATGGTAATGATTTGATTACTAGAAATTCAGAAGTGCTTAAAAAAAGACATAAAATGATGTTTAATGGCTCCGTATTTGTAGTCTTAAATGTTAGTGAAGACTTTAAACTTATCAATGATCCAATTATTATGACTGAAGGTCTAGCTGAAATTATTGAAGAAGATGATCCTGAGTATTTTATTAAAAGTTTTATAAAAGAGGATATTAAGCCCTATTATAAATCAAAAAAGTTTGATAAAAGTTATATCAAAGAAAGTATGACTAATTCTTTAAAAAGAATTATTAAAGCACAATATTTAAAAAGACCTGTAGTTAGGTTAGAATTAAATTTAATGAAATAGGTAACTAAATGTTAGGTAAATTAAATCATGTAGCGATTGCAGTTACGTCCGTTGACGCAGCAGCAAAACAATATAGAAATATATTAGGGGCAAAGGTCTCAAAACCTATAGATTTACCTTCACATGGAGTAAAGACAATTTTTGTAGAGCTAGATAATACTAAAATAGAGTTATTAGAACCTATAGGTGATAACTCTCCAATTAAGAATTTTTTAAAAAAAACTCCATCAGGTGGTATACATCACATATGCTATGAAGTTTCTAATATTACCGAAGCGTGTTTAAAACTAAAATCTGAAGGGGTAATAATATTAGGTTCTGGAGAGCCGACAATAGGAGCCCATGGAAAGCCAGTAATATTTATTCATCCTAAAAACTTTAATGGGACTCTAATAGAACTAGAAGAGGTTTAAATGGCATTATTTGAATGTTTTGTCATATATATTGTCATTTGGTGGGTTTTATTTTTTATTTCTTTGCCTTTAGGGGTAAAAAAATCTGAAAATTTACTTCCAGGTCATGATTCAGGAGCACCTGAAAAAACATATTTATGGAAAAAATTTATTATTGTTAGTTTAATAACTTTAATATTTACTTATATTGCAGTTTTAGTTCTGCAAGGTAATATATAGACCTTTGCTAATTAAATTAAATTTTAAAATATATAGAGGTATTTATGAAACGAAGTAATTTATTTCTTCCAACCTTAAAAGAAAATCCTACTGAAGCTAAAATTACATCGCATAGATTAATGTTAAGATCAGGAATGGTAAGACAATCTTCATCAGGAATTTATAGCTGGTTGCCCATGGGTCTTAAAGTACTTAAAAATATAGAAAAAATTATTAGGTTAGAACAAGATTTGATTGCTCAAGAATTATTAATGCCTACTATTCAAGATTCAGAAATATGGAAAAAATCAGGAAGGTTTAATGATTATGGAAAAGAAATGCTTACATTTATAGATAGGCATGAGCACCAATTATTATATGGGCCAACTAATGAAGAGTTAATTACTGATATATTTTCAAAAAATATTATGAGTTACAAGAGTTTACCTCTATGTCTTTATCATATTCAGTGGAAATTTAGAGATGAGATAAGGCCAAGGTTTGGTGTAATGAGAGGACGAGAATTTTTGATGAAAGATGCATACTCTTTCGATATATCAAAAGAAGATGCAATTAAATGCTATAACAGAATGTTTCTTAGTTATCTAAGAATTTTTAATAAAATGGAGCTTAAGGCAATTCCTGTATCTGCAGATACAGGGCCAATTGGTGGTGATTTGAGTCATGAGTTTATTATATTAGCGGATACCGGTGAATCAGAGGTTTACCTTGATAAGAATATACTTAAAGAAGAAATACCTAATATTAATTATAATGATTCAAAAGGTATTTCAAAATTAGTTGATACGCTAACTTCTTTTTATGCAGCGGCTGATGATAAATATGATGAAGAAGAATATATGAATATTGTAAATGAAAATAACAGACTAAAAACAAAGGGTATAGAGGTTGGACACTTATTTTATTTTGGGAGTAAATATTCAATTCCTCTAGAAGCAAAAGTTAATTCTAAAGAAGGTAAGGTTGTTCCTGTAGAAATGGGGTCTTATGGAATAGGTGTTTCAAGATTAGTTGGAGCAATTATAGATGCGCATCATGATGATAAAGGCATATGTTGGCCAGAGAGTGTTTCTCCATTTTTAATTGGAATAGTTAATTTAAGGCAAAATGATATAGAATGTTCTAATTTGTCAGATACAATTTATAATAACTTATTATCAAAGGACGTTTCGGTCTTATATGATGATAGAGATGAGGGAGCAGGAATAAAACTTGCAGAAATGGATCTAATTGGTGTTCCATGGCAGATTAGAATTGGGCCTAGAGGTATTAAAAATGGTAACTTTGAATTACTTCAAAGAAAAACTGGAGATATTACCGAAATAAAAGTTAAAGACATGGAAAAAACAATAAATAAATTATTATAAGGTAAAAATTTGCTATTTTCATATGAATTATGGATTGCCTATAGATATTTAAGGGCTAGAAGGGAAGACGGCTTTATTTCAATTGTTAGCTGGTTCTCATTAATTGGGATTTCTCTAGGTGTTGCTACTTTAATAATTGTCATGTCAGTGATGAATGGTTTTAGAGAAGAGCTTTTAAGCAGAATTATAGGGTTAAATGGCCACGCCACACTCTATATTAAGGAAAAGTCAGAAAATTTTAATATTGAGAATATTGAAAAAATATTACTAGAATTTGATGAAGTTGTTGATATTGTTCCATTAGTAGAATCCACAGTTATGATTACTTTTAAAGGTAAGTCAAGAGGAGTAGTTGTAAGAGGTTTATCTATAAAAGATATAAAAGAAAACACTTTATTAGAACAAAGCATAAATAATATAACATTAAATAAGTTCAATGAACAAAATACTATAATTATTGGTGAGAGGTTAGCAGCATCTTTGCATTTAAAAATTGGTGATGATGTAACTATAATTAGTCCTTCAGGATTAAACACTCCTTTTGGAAACGCACCAATGGCTAAAAAATTTATTTTTGCAGGAACTTTTAATTTAGGCATGTATGAATACGATTCTTCTGTTTTATTTATGAAAATTAATAATTTAAGAGATTTTATGGGTTACAGAAAAAATCATATAGATAATATTGAGTTATTTTATAATAACCCTGAAGATTCTGATTTAACATCCTATAAAATAAGGGAAATTTTAGATAGTATTGATTTAAGTAATGTTGTTGTTCCTTGGACAAGTAGGCATGCTCAATTATTTAGTGCTTTAGAAGTAGAAAGAAATGTAATGTTTATTATATTAACGCTAATAATACTTGTGGCTGCTTTTAATATAATCTCATCTATGATTATGTTGGTAAGGGATAAAGAAAGCAGTATATCAATATTACGTACTATTGGAATTTCGGAAAACTCTATACTTAGAATATTTATTGTCGTCGGAGCTTCTATTGGTGTTATGGGTACTATTATTGGTTTTATTATAGGGTTACTTTTTACATTAAATATACAGAAAATTCAAAACTTACTTGAAAGCATTACGGGTTCTGACTTATTTGCGGCAGAAATATATTTTTTATCAAAATTGCCAGCTAAGATCGACTTTTATGAAGTTGGTCTTGTGGTTTTGTTTGCTTT
>DQLC01000076.1 GCA_015660425.1 Alphaproteobacteria bacterium | reverse complement strand
TAGATCGTTTATTTAGATCTGATTTTGAAGATGGGTCTCTAGAGCAAATAGCTCTATCAGGAATATCACTAGAAACTATAGTATTATCTAAATGCATTGCGCACTGGCTTACAAATGGTCTTCCAATAGTTATTCTCTCTCCTATTTTATCTTTAATAATTGGCTTAGATTTTTCATATTGGTGGATATTAGGATTATCACTTTTATTAGGTACGCCATCACTTACTTTAATAGGAGCTACTCCTGCTGCTTTATCTTGTGCTATAGGAAAAGGCGGAGTATTAACAGCGTTAATAATATTACCATTAATGTTGCCAGTTTTAATATTAGGTTCAGGAGCAATTACTGCGGAAATTTCGGGTTTAGGGGGAATAGGACATATATATGCTTTGGCCGCTATACTTCCCCTTTCTTTATTAGCAGTTCCGTTTTTAGCCTCTAAGGCACTGCGCCTTGGTTGGGAATAAGAGGAAAGGTATGATAAATATATTTAACTTTTTAGCTAATCCATCAAGATTTAGGCTATTTTCACAAAAAGCATATCCTTATACACTGTTTATTATGTCTATATTTATGTCAACAGGTCTATGGTTTAGTCTATTTAACTCCCCTCCTGATTATCAACAAGGGGAAACAGTTAGAATTATGTATGTCCATGTTCCTGCAGCTTGGATGTCTATGATGATCTATTTTTCTATGACAATAATGAGTATCTTTGCTTTAGTGTGGAGACATCCTTTGGCTGATATATTATCTAAATGTAGTGCACCTATAGGTGCAGGATTTACTTTAGTTGCCTTAGTAACAGGATCAATTTGGGGTAAACCTACCTGGGGAACTTGGTGGGTATGGGATGCCCGTTTAACGTCTGTTTTTATTTTATTCTTAATTTATATGGGGCATATAACTTTAGTAAGAGCTTTTGAAGATGAATATAAAGGGGCTCGTGCTGGAGCTATATTAACATTGATTGGAGCGTTTAATCTTCCAATTATTAAATTTTCAGTTGATTGGTGGAATACTCTTCATCAACCAGCAAGTGTACTAAAGTTAGGTGGTCCAAGCATACATATAGAAATGATGGTTCCTCTAATTTTAATGGCGTTAGGATTTTTATTTTTTTATTTTTCAATTTTATTGATAAATGTGCAAACTGAATTAAATATTAGGAAGTTAAAAAAATTATTTATTAAAAAATTTAGTGAAAAAAATTAATTTTAAATAAGGAGGTATAATGGAAAAACTTTTAATATTTGTATATTCTGCATACTTTTTTACATTTTTAGTATTATTATTTATTGGTATAAAAAGTTTTTTATCATTTCAAAAGGCTCATAAAAATATTAGTAGCTTTGACGTTGATTCAAAAAATATAAATAATAAAAAATGAATAGAGCAAAAATAAAAAGACGTAAAAGATTATCAATATTACTATTGGGCTTTATAGCAATTAGCACATCGGGCTTTTTAATATTGTCTGCTAGTCGTGATTCTTTAATTTTCTTTTATTCCCCTACAGAGTTGATGGAAAAGCAAGACATTGCTGAAAAAGTAATTAGAATAGGGGGATTAGTTAGGGAGAAAAGTATTATATCAAAAGGACAATTAAAGATAGAATTTATTGTTGAGGACGGAGAAAATCATATTTTAGTTTATTATGCTGGAATGCTACCTGATTTGTTTAGAGAAGGCCAAGGAGTTATTTGTGAGGGAAAAATGGGTAAAAATAGAATTTTTAGAGCTAATAAAATTTTAGCTAAGCATGATGAAAAATATATGCCACCGGAAGTTGCAGACGCATTAAAGAAAACAGGAAAATGGAAAGGAGTAGAGGAGAAAAAATGATTATTGAATTAGGTCATTTTTTTTTAGCTTTAGCTCTTTCAATATCTATATTCCAATTTTTATTGCCTGCTCTAGGAGTTAAATTTAATTCTTACGGTATGATGAGGTCAGCCTCTATAGCAGCTTTTATAAGTTTTATATTAGTTTTTCTTTCATTTTTATCTTTAGTTTATGCGTATATTACTTCTGATTTTTCTGTATCCCTAGTAGCAAAAAACTCACATTCATTAAAACCTTTGATATATAAAATATCTGGAGTATGGGGTAATCATGAGGGCTCTTTATTATTATGGGTTCTAATACTAACTTTTTATAGTGCTGCAGTTGCAATATTAGGGAGAAGGTTGCCATTAAAGTTAATCTCACTTGTTTTGTCCTGCCAAGGTTTAATAGCAGCAGCTTTTATAAGTTTTATTTTATTTACTTCTAATCCCTTTATAAGGCTATTTTTTCCTAATATAGAAGGTGAAGGTTTTAATCCAATATTACAAGATTTTGGTTTAGCCATACATCCCCCATTTCTTTATCTAGGTTATGTAGGTTTATCTGTAACATTTTCTTTTTCAATAGCAGCTTTGTTAATCGGTAAAGTGGATACAATCTGGGTTAAATGGGTTAGACCATGGACATTAATAGCATGGGTATTTTTAACTGTTGGAATTGCTTTGGGCTCTTGGTGGGCATATAGAGAGTTAGGCTGGGGAGGTTGGTGGTTTTGGGATCCTGTAGAAAATGCTTCTTTTATGCCTTGGCTTGCGGCTACTGCTTTATTACATTCTTCGATAGTTGCAGAAAAAAGGGATACTCTAAAAGCATGGACCATTTTATTAGCGATAATAGCGTTTTCTTTTAGTTTGCTAGGTACCTTCATCGTAAGGTCTGGAGTGTTAATTTCTGTTCACTCCTTTGCATCAGATCCTTCAAGAGGATTATATATTCTTTTATTATTAATATTCTTTACGGGCGGAGGCTTGGCATTATTTGCAAAAAAGGCGCCTTATTTAAAATCTGGTAGTCTTTTTAAGCCTCTAAGCAGAGAAGGGGCGTTAGTAATTAATAATATAATATTTGCATCGGCTGCTGCAACTGTCCTTTTAGGAACATTATACCCTATCTTTATTGACGCTATAAATAATTCAAAAGTGTCTGTTGGTCCTCCTTATTTTGAGGCAGTTTTTATACCTTTAATGGTTCCTGCTATATTGTTATGTGCATTTAGTCCGATGCTTTCTTGGAAAAGGGCTGTAATAGAAAATATTATAGAGCGAATTATTGCTGTTTTTATTTGTGCTTTATTTCTGGCTTCTTTGATAATAATTATGAATGATGGCTCTGCGTCAGCTTTTTTAGGACTCTTTTTAGGTTTCTGGCTTATATGCGGAACATTATATGAGTTTTTTATAAAAGTAGGAATAAAATCATCTTTTAAAATTTTTATACAAAGGGCTCTAAATTTACCGAGGTCTGCTTATGGAATGAGTGTAGCTCATATTGGGGTAGCTATATTCATAATAGGTGTGACAGTTTCTAGTGCTTGGCGCATAGATATAGAAAAACCTATAATATTAGGAGAAAAGACAATAGTTAAAGATATGGAAATAACCTTTAAATCTATTAAAAGAGTTGCAGGCCCTAATTGGAACGCAGATAGAGGTGAATTTGAAATAATTACAAGTAACAGAGATAAACATTTTTTATATCCAGAACGAAGATTTTATCCTGCTTCTCAGGTTAATACTAGTGAACCTGCAATTATGTCAGGTATCTTTTCTGATTTATATATAGTGTTAGGGGAAAGTAATGATAATGCAGATAGTTATGCGTTAAGAATATATTATTCTCCATTTATCAGTTGGATTTGGTTTGGTATTTTGCTCATGGCAATAGGAGGGGTCTTATCTTTATCGGATAGAAAACATAGATTAGGCTATGATTTAAAAAGAGTTTAGAAATGAATAATAAATGAAAAAATTATATCCATACAGTCCTTTAATTGTTTTTTTTATTCTAATATTGTTCTTTGCTCGACAATTAATTTTAAAGGAAGACCCTTCTGAGTTGCCTTCTGTTTTATTAGAGGAGAGATTTCCTGAAATTATTCTTAAAAAATTAGACGGCTATAAATTATTTTCAGTTACCAATTTAATGAATGCAAACAGCCCTTCACTGGTTAATATTTGGTCTAGTTGGTGTGTTCCATGTAAGATAGAGCATGAATTTTTAATGAGAATGAGTTCAGATCATAATATTCTTATTTATGGAATTAATTATAAGGATAAAAAAGAAGATGCATTAAAAGTATTAGATTTAAATGATAATCCTTTTTATGCTATAGGAGTAGATTTAGATGGATTGCAATCTATTAATTTAGGCGTATATGGGGTACCAGAAACATTTATAATAGATAGTGATGGTAATATTAGATATCGTCATGTAGGGCCAATATTAGAATATGATATGCAAAATATTATTTTGCCAATATTGGGTAAAATTATGAGAGAAAAAATTTGAAAACTATAATAAAATTTATATTTTGTATTTTTTTTATAGTACCTGTCGTATTTGCAGAAAATAATATAAATGATAAAAATCAAGACGCCTACGATTTATATAAAGAGCTTCGTTGTTTAGTGTGTCAAAATCAATCTTTATTAGAGTCTAATGCTCCTTTAGCTCTAGATTTAAGAAAAGTAGTATTAGACAAGTTAGAGGAAGGATACACAAAAGAGGATGTGAAAACATTTTTAGTTGAAAGATATGGGGAGTTTATTCTATTAAAACCAAAATATTCTGTTCAGAATATATTGTTATGGTTTGGGCCAATATTTTTCTTACTTATAGGAGTTTTTGTTACTTTTATTTTTCTAAGAAAGCAATCTATGAATAAGGAAGAAGGAATATCTTTAAGTAAGGAAGAAGCAGATAATTTAAAAAAAATATTAGATAATAATGTGCCCTAATGAATATTTTTTTATTTATTATAATTATAATAGCATTATTTTTTTCATTAATAATTTTCTACTTTTTAAAAAAATCTACAAAAAATCTTTCGGTAGGTGAGGTTAATAAAAATATTTTTAAGCAACAGTTTAATGAAATTAGTAAAGATTTTAAAATAGGGGTTATAAATAAAGAAGATTTTGGTTTGATGAAGAATGAACTTTCGAGAAGGGTGTTAAAATATTCTTTAAAAAATAATATAGATGAAAAAGAGGAAAATAAACTTTGGGCTAATTTTATAAAATTAATCTCTATTCCAATAATCATAATTTTATCTATTATTTTTTACTATTCTAACGGCCAGCCTGGGTTGCCTGACCTGCCATTATCCTTTAGGAAAGACAATATTATACCAGAAATATTTTATCAGAGAGCATTAATAGATATTGATAAACAAATTATCACTTCGGCAGATAAGATAGATTTATATATACTTAAAGCGAATACATTGAATGCTTTAAAAAAAAATGATCAAGCATTAATTATTTGGAAATATATCATTGATAACTTTCAAGGAAAGCTGGATGGTGGTGCTCTGTTATCTTACGGTGAGACAATTATTCAAGGTGCAATTAATAAAGAGAATAAAATAATTATTTCAGGTAAAGCGAAAGAAGTTTTTGAAAAAGCTGCTAAATTATCCGACATTAATACGGAAACTGGTGCACTATCTAGATTTTATATAGGTTTATATGCTTATCAAAATAAAAATATGTTTCTTGCAACTAACATTTGGGATTCAATAATAGAATCCACTCCTGATAATGCTCCTTGGAAAGCACAGCTTGAAGAACAGGTTAAGCAATTTTCTAAAAACCAAACTAATGTCCAGGAGCAAGAAATTTTATCAATGGTTGAGAAATTAGATAAAAGGCTTTATTCTTCAGATAGTAAAGATATAATGCAGTGGCAAAAATTAGGCCGCTCTTACTTAGTGTTGGGCAAATTAGATAAGGCTTCTACAGCATATAAAAAAGCTTATGATCTAGATCATAATAATATAGATTCGGTTAAAGGTTTAGCTGAGTCAATGTTATTGAAACAGGAGAATAATCAAGATGCTAAAGATAATATTATAATTTTATTTGAAAGAATTCTTAGTAAAGAAAAAAATTATCCGCTTGCATTATGGGTCCTTGCAGAGCATGAAATAATATTAAATAATTACGTGAGAGCTAAAAAATTATTAAATAGACTTTTAATACAGTTGTCTGAAGACTCAGAAGAATATAATTTGGTTTTTAGCAAGCTTAAAGAAATAAACAATTAAATAGGATAGTTTAGTATGAGCATAAATATTTCAGTCGTTATTCCTATTTATAATGAAGAAGGTAATATTATTTCACTTATAGATGAATTGCTGCCTATAGTGGATAAAATTGGCGGAGGAGAAATAATTATAGTAAATGATAATTCAACGGACTCAAGCAAGGATTTGGTTTTAAATAAGAAAGGCAGTGTTAATACCTCAATTGAATTATTAAGCCATACTGTGCAATCTGGCCAAAGTGCTGGGTTATTAACAGGTATAAAATTTGCAAGTAATAATACAATAATTACTCTAGATGGGGACGGTCAAAATGACCCAAAAGATATCCTTTCTATGTTAGAAGTTTGGAAAGAGTCTGAAAAACATCAAGAATTACTGATTATTGGGCATAGAATAAATAGAAAAGATACTTGGTCAAGGCGATATGCGTCCGTACTAGCATTAAAAGTAAGAAAAATTATATTAAAAGATTCAACTCCAGATAGTGGCTGCGGAATAAAAGTATTTTCGCGTAATTTATTTTTAAGTTTGCCATATTTTGATCATATTCATAGGTTTTTACCCGCCTTAACTAGAAGGCAAGGTGGAGACGTTATATCCCATGCAGTTTCTCATAGAAATAGATTTTCCGGTGATTCTAAGTACAATAATTGGCAAAGATTTAGGGTAGGATTAGTTGATTTATTTGGTGTGTCATGGTTAATAAAAAGGTCTTCATTTCCTATAAAATTTATCGTTGAAAATAAAGAAAAGTAAATAAAAGGAGCAGAGTTATGGATAAAAACTTAATATGGATGATTATAGGTTTTGTAGGACAAGGTTTTTTCTCTGCCAGATTTATTATTCAATGGATAATGTCAGAAATAAAAAAACAAAGTATTATACCTCTTGGTTTTTGGTATTTTTCTTTATTAGGAGGAGCAACGCTTTTTGCTTATGCCTTATATAAAGAAGATCCAGTTTTTATTGTAGGACAAGGTGCAGGACTATTGATATATACTAGAAATTTATATTTAATAAGAAAGCGATCTGCAGCTGATAAATCATAATAAGTCATGTATATGAAAAATTATAGCTCCTATTATTTTATTGTTTTTTTCCTTTCTGTAGTTTTTATACTCAGAACATGTCTTTGGTTATTTGCTGATTTAGATTTGTCATTTGATGAGGCTCAATATTGGACTTGGTCTTTAAATCCCGCATGGGGTTATTATTCAAAACCTCCATTTATATCCTGGTTAATAAACGGTTTTACATTTTTATGCGGTGATTCAGAACTTTGTATTAGGTTGGGTTCGCCGGTATTACATTCTTTATCTGCATATTTTATTGCTTTAACAGCTTGTAATTTTAGTAGAGTAAAGTCTTCAAAGTTTGTTGGATTTGTTGCGGCATCTATTTGGATTTTAATGCCTGGTATCAGCCTGTCCTCTGGTTTTATAAGTACAGATGTTCCATTATTATTTTTTACTTCTTTAGTATTATGGTCTCTTAGTAAAATTCTATATAATGAAAAAAGTTTTATTAATTATTTAATATTTTGTTTGTCTTTTTCATTAGGGTTTCTTTCAAAATATGCAATTATTTATTTTATTATAGCAATTATTTTTGCTTTAATACTTGATAGAGCGATATATAAAAATCTTAAAAAATTTTTCTCGCTATTATCATTAATTTTAATTTCTTTAGGTTTTATTATTGTTATATTTCAGCATTTAAATTGGAACTATAGTAATAGTTTTATAACCGCTCAACATACCTTATCAAATGCTAATATTGGAGGAGAAGGAAACAGTTTTAAAAACTTATTTAAATTTTTCTTTGAGCAATTTTTTGTTTTTGGCCCTATAACTTTATTAATATTAATTGCTACACTTTTTAAATATAAAAAACTTTCTACAGAAGAAAAAATATTAATATTTTTAACATTTACTCCAATAATCTTAGTTATGGCTCAAGCTTTTATCTCTAGAGCGCATGCTAATTGGGCTGCAATAGCTTATGTTCCTGGTACAGTGTTAGTTGCGTTACAAATAGAAAAAATATGGCCTGAAAGGAAAAATATTTATTATGGTATTATATCTATTGGTGTAGGGTTTATGCTTTTAATCCCTTTATTTGGAATTTATAATTTGGGAATAGACCCTTACAAAAAAAATAGAGGTTGGTCTGATTTAGGGTTAGAAATATCAAACATATATTTATCTTATCCTAATGCCGTTTTAGTCACAGATGATAGAAGGGTCATGGCAGAAGCAATATATTATATGGTAAATAAGCCTAATAAATGGGTTAGATGGAATGCGGATGGGTATATTCATGATCATTACGAATTGGTAACTAAACATAATGATTTAAAGGGAAAAATTGGTTTAATGGTGTCATCTGAACCTAAGAATAATCATTTTGTTGCGAGTTTTGAAAAGGTGACTCTATTAAAAAGTATATATAGACTTGCGGGCAAAGCTAAAAATAGAGAATATAAGGTATGGCTTCTAGAAGGTTATAAAAATTAATTACGATAATATCAATTTTATAAATAGGTGAATTTTATGATGAGAATTAAGGATTGGAAAGAAGAGGACCTTTCTGAAGAGCAATTGATTGTTTATAAAGAAATTATGAATGGGCCAAGAGGAAATGTAGTAGGACCTATTAGAATTTGGCTTAATAATGCAAAGTTTGCATCATGTGCGCAATCGCTTGGAAAATATGTTAGATATGAAAGTAATTTATCTACTGCTTTATCTGAACTTGCTATAATTACTACTGGAAGATGTTGGTCCTCAGAGTTTGAATGGGAACACCATGCCCCATTGGCCGAAAAAGCTGGAATTGATATTAAGTATATTAATCAAATAGCTATAGGTAAGAGGCCAATATTTAAAAATAATTTTCAACAGGCTGTTTATGATTTTGCAGCTGAGGCTAATATAAAAAAAAATGTTTCAGATAGAGTTTATAATGAAGTAAATAATTTATTGGGAAAAAATGCATTAATAGATATTGTTGCTATCTGTGGTTATTATAATTTAATTTCTATGACTTTAAATGTTTTTAGAGTACCTAGTGAAGGAAATTATTGGGAGCTCCCAAATATAAAAGATTTTAATCAGATGTTACCTTAACTTGATTTTCTAATTTTTTTCGAGTTCAGAATCCCAATACAGATAGTCCATCCAGCTTTTATGTAAATAATTAGGTGGAAATTTTTTTCCAATAAATTGTAATTGATGGTTGGTAGGTTGGTAGGGTTTTTTTATAATCTTCATATTTACTTGAGATAATAATAAGTTGCTCTTTTTAAGATTACATCTTGAGCAGGCTGCTACTACATTTTCCCATCTTGTTTTGCCTCCTTTAGATTTAGGAATTACATGGTCAAACGTTAAATCTTTACTATTAAAAAAGTCCCCACAATATTGACAAGAAAAGTTATCTCTTAAAAAAAGATTAAATCTTGTGAAAGGTGGTTTTTTAGATATAGGAATATATTTTTTTAATGCTATTACACTAGGTATTTTCATAGAAAATGATGAAGAGCTAACTTCTGAATTATATTCAGCAATGATATGCACCCTATTTAGGAAAACCGCTTTAATAGAATCTTGCCAGTTCCATAGGGATAGAGGAAAATAGCTAATAGGTTGGTAATCAGCATTTAGTATAAGGGCAGGATAATCTTTCATACTCAATTTATCTCCTGTTACATTGATAAATACTAAAACAATAAATATTATAATCCTAGTTTTAATGAAAAAATATTAAATTTATATTATGAAATATTGCATTGTTTTATAAATTCAACCCCTTTGTTGATACCGTCTTCATTTATACTATGCCCAAGATTATCACAACTATGACTACCTACTTTAGCGCCTAAATTCTCTAGAGAGGCTTTAGCGTCTAACATGCTTTGAATTGGAATGACTTCATCTAATTCTCCATGTATTAGCAAGATTTTATGTTTCTTAGTAAGTGGCATATTATTATTAATAAATGATCCTGAATAACATAGTAAACCGCCTAATAGATTTTTAGTGCCTATTTCTAATGTTAACATAGAGCCTTGACTGAAACCTATTAAAAATATCTTATCGTCAGATACTGATAATTCATTTTGCCAATACTTAATAAATATTTTTACTTTTTCTGAAGTGATTGAAACTTTTTTAGGCATGCTACTTCGATCTATTGACCCATCATTGTTAAAATCTAAACTAAACCATTGCCTACCACCATTAGGGTTTTGAGGACAGGCGTCGGGCGCATTAGGGCTGAGAAAAAATGCAGATGGAAAGTGTTGGGCAAATAAAGGAGCTAGTTGAATTAAATCATCTCCATTAGAACCCCAACCATGAAAAAATATTATAAGCATTTCAGGCTTGTTAGTTTTTTGTTTTAGACTCGGTCCTGTAATTAATATTTCATTTTTCATAACTAAAACTTTCATTTTTATGATTTATAATATACTTGTATTAATTTTTGAGTAAAAAGTTAATTATTATTTTAAAATAGAAATATGAAATTGAAATTATATTCTAATAATACAAGATTTGCACCTAGCCCTACCGGCTATATGCATCTAGGTCATGTTTTCTCTGCTTTATTCTCATATAAAGTTGCAAAAAAACTTGGAGGAAAATTTCTTTTACGTATAGAGGATATTGATTCACAAAGATCTAGTAAGATTTTTGAAGAATCAATTTATGAAGATTTAGAATGGCTACAAATAAAATATAGCAAAGATGTTAGGCATCAATCTAGAAATATGAATGATTATCAAGGAGCTCTACAAGAATTACAAAAATTGGATATGGTTTATCCCTGTTTTTGTTCTCGTTCCAAAATAAAAGCAGAAATTATGCGAGCAGGTAATGCTCCTCATGAGGAAGAAAACTCAATATACCCTGGGACATGTAGAAGATTATCAAAAGAAGAAAGAATTGAAAAAATAGCTAATGAAAATAGTTTCGCCTGGAGGTTAAATATTAGGGCAGCATCTAAAAAATTAGGTAATTTAGTTTGGAATGATTTAAGACTAGGTAAATATACTGTACCTGTTGGAACTATGGGGGACGTAGTATTAGCAAGAAAAGATGTCCCTACTTCATATCATTTATCTGCTACTTTAGATGATCATATTCAAAGAATAGGGTTAGTAACTAGAGGAGAAGATCTTGTCAATGCAACTCATATACATAAGATAATACAGGTTTTACTACAATTAAAATCGCCAATATATTTGCATCATCCTTTGATATTAGATTCCAATGGTATTAGATTATCCAAAAGAACTCGAGCACAAACAGTTAAGTCTTTAAAAGCTTCAGGTCTAAAAAAGGAAGATGTGATCGGTTTGTTTGGAAAAGAAAATATGTTATCTTTATTAAACTTTATTAAGTAATTAGTTAGACATTCTCTGGGAGATAATCTGTGTTTGAAACTTTAAATTTGATTATGCCTTTTATGGTGCTTATAGTTTTAATTGCCGTATTAATTGTTCTATTAATAGGTATTATCTCGATGCTTAAAGGCGGAGAGTTTAATAAACGTTGGAGTAATAAGTTAATGAGAGCAAGAGTTGCATTACAGGGGTTAGCAGTAATTCTTATTTTATTAACCGCTTATTTATTTGCTAGATAAATCTTTGCTAGTTTAACTAAAATAGTTTTTTTTATATTAAAAATAATCTAAAAGGATTAAATAAATACTTAACATTATTATTTGAGGAAATATTGAATGAAAGTTCTTGTACCCGTTAAAAGAGTAATTGACTACAATGTTAAAATTAGAGTGAATTCTGAAGAATCAGCTGTGGAAACGAATAATGTTAAAATGTCTATGAATCCTTTTGATGAAATAGCAGTTGAGGAAGCCGTGCGTTTGAAAGAAGCTGGGTTAGTAGACGAGATTATTATAGTATCTATAGGTAATAAAAGTGTTCAAGAAACTATTCGCACAGCATTTGCTATGGGCGGAGATAGAGGAATACATATAGTCAATGAAGATAATACCGAACCTCTTGTAGTGGCAAAAATACTAAAAGATTTAGTAATTAATGAAAAAACAGATTTAGTCATTATGGGTAAGCAAGCCATAGATGATGATGCCAATCAAACAGGTCAAATGTTAGCGGCTCTTTTAAATTGGCCACAAGGGACCTTTGCATCAAAAATAGAATTAAATAATAAAGAATTAAATATAGTAAGAGAAATTGATGGTGGATTAGAAACTTTAAAGATTAAATTGCCTTGTGTTGTCACTACGGATTTAAGGTTAAATGAACCTAGGTATGCTTCTTTACCTAATATTATGAAAGCTAAAAAGAAAGAAATAATAGAAGTTCCAATATCTGATACAGGAATTGATTTTAAAAATCGTTTAGAGGTTTTAAAAGTTCAAGAGCCTCCTGTAAGAATTGGGGGTAGAAAAGTAGAAGATGTTAATGAGTTAATAAATGTGCTTAAAAATGAAGTTGGAGTTATATAATGTCAGTATTAGTTATAGCTGAAGTTAATGGTAAAGAAGTGGATAGAGGTACTTTATCAACTGTTACCGCAGCACAAAAAATTAGTGATGAGATTTCTTTATTAGTATTAGATAAGTCTGAAGATGTTTTAAAAGGTTGTCAGAAGATTAAGGGGGTAACTAAAGTGATAGCTGCCAAAGGCGATTTAGAAGGTGGTTTGGCTGAAAATATTGCTCCAGTAATAGTTGAAGCTGTAAAAGAGGCCACTCATATTTTAAGTTCAGCGGGCACATTTGGAAAGAATATTATGCCTAGAGTAGCTGCCTTACATGACTCCCAGCAAATTTCTGATGTGTGTGAAATTATAGATCAAGATACTTTTGTTCGACCAATTTATGCAGGTAATGCTTTAGCAACTGTAAAATCCTTAGATAAGGTAAAATTTTTAACAGTTAGAGCTACTGCTTTTCAAGCTGCTGAAACTGAGGGAGGTTCTGCTGATGTTTTAGATGGTCCAATGGCAAAGACCAATGGCCTAAGTACATTTGTAAAGAGGGATCTATCAGAATCTGATAGACCTGAATTAACTGCTGCAAAAATAGTTGTATCTGGAGGAAGAGGGATAGGAAGTGCAGATAACTTTGCCATATTAGATTCTTTGGCGGATAAATTAGGGGCAGCTGTGGGTGCTAGTAGAGCCGCTGTAGATGCAGGATATATTCCTAATGATTATCAGGTAGGACAAACTGGAAAAGTAGTTGCTCCAGAATTATATATTGCTATAGGAATTTCTGGAGCTATTCAACACTTAGCAGGTATGAAAGATTCTAAAATAATAGTAGCTATTAATAAGGATGAAGATGCACCAATATTTCAAATAGCAGATTTTGGACTTGTAGGTGATTTATTTCAAATTATCCCTGAATTATCAGAAAAATTATAATAAAAGTATAGGTAAAAGCATTGCGAATAATATGTCTCGATTTAGAAGGAGTTTTGGTACCAGAAATATGGATTTCTTTAGCAGAAAAAACTAAAATTAAGGATTTATTTTTAACTACTAGAGACATAGAAAATTACTCTGAATTGATGGATCATAGATTAAAAGTTTTTAAGCGCGAAGGGTTAAAAATCACAGATATTTATGAAGCAGTAAATAATTTAAAGCCTTTTGATGGAGCTAAAGATTTTTTAGATAGTTTATCTAAAGATTTTCAGGTTGTTATTTTATCAGATACATTTTATGAAATAGCTACTCCATTATTTAATAAATTAGGGAATCCGACTGTTTTTTGTAATCATTTAAATGTGTCTAATGCAGGGGATATTCAAGGATATAACTTAAGAATTGAAAATCAAAAGAAAAGAGCTGTTGAGTCTTTTCATCAACTAGGCTTCTCTGTTTATGCAGCTGGTGATTCTTATAATGATATTGGAATGCTTCAGGAGGCTGATCTTGGAGTATTATACTCAGCCCCAGAAAAATTGATTAAAAAGTATAATAATTTTAAAACTGCAAATGATTATGAGCAATTAAAAGAGCTATTAACTAAATAAAAAATTTAATTTTTCTTTGCACCATTTTTAAGCCAGTAAACAATAGCTTTGTTTTCCCAATCTATTACACCTTCTATTCTCCATATAATCTCTCCTGATCCATTAGAAATTAAAGTAGTAGGTATTCCTCGTAATTTAAAAACTTTATTAGAGCTCATATCAAAGTCCATAAAGACATCTCCTTTATGAAAGTTTAGTTTTGCTATAAAAGACTCTACTTTTTTATAATCTTTAAAGTTATCTTGATTTATATATATTATTTTGACGTGAGAGTTTTCTAGTTCTTTTGCAAGATTATGTAATGCAGGCATTTCTTTTATGCATGGTGTACACCATAAAGCCCAAAAATTTATAATAAGTATATTATCTTTTGAAAGCTCAAATAAATTTATTTTTTTGTTTTCCAAATTTGTATAACTAGCTTTTGGTAAGTTTTTTATTTGTTCTTCTACTTTAATTTTTTTAATAGAATATGGGATATTGTTAGCATTACAGGAAATATTATATAACATAATTAATATTATGCTAAAATATATATATGGATTACAAAAATGTTTTATAGAAATTATCATATACTTTTCTCTTTATTATTGTATAGGTAATAATAGTAATTATTGGTGAATTAGATGAATAAAGCAAAACCTAAAAAAAATAAACAAACTTCTAAAATATGGGGTGGAAGATTTCAGAAAGATTCTTCTGAGATTATGAAAACTATTAATGCATCTATTTGGTTTGATAAAAAATTGGTTTTTCATGATATTTCTTTAAGTAAAGCACATTCTAATATGCTTTACAGTAAGAGCATTATTTCAAATATAGAAAATAAAAAAATTCAAAAAGGTCTAAACCTAATAGAAAAAGAAATTAGTAACGATAAGTTTGTATTTTCTGATGAGCTTGAAGACATTCATATGCATATTGAAGCAAGGTTAATTCAATTAATAGGAGAAACAGGAAAAAAATTACATACCGCTAGATCCAGAAATGATCAAGTAGCTACTTCATTTAAAATGTGGGTAAGAGATGAAGTAGATTTAGTCTTAGAATTGATAAAGAATTTGCAGAGCGCTCTAATTTTTCAAGCTCAGTCACATATTAATACAATCTTACCAGGCTTTACACATTTACAGCCAGCTCAACCTATTAGCTTAGCGCATCATTTATTAGCATATGTTGAAATGCTAGGTAGAGATAAAAGTAGGATGGAGGACGCGAAAGAAAGATTAAATCAATCGCCTTTAGGTGCAGTAGCGTTAGCTGGAACTTCATTTCCCATAGACAGGTTTGCAACTGCTAAAGCATTAGGATTTACCAAGCCTATGGACAATTCTATTGATGCAGTAAGTGATAGAGATTTTGTGTTGGAAACTTTATCTAATGCATCCATTATTATGGTACATTTATCGAGGTTTGCAGAAGAAATAGTAATATGGGCTTCACCAGGTTTTAATTTTATAAATTTGCCGGATACTTTTTCAACAGGTTCTTCTATTATGCCTCAAAAAAGAAATCCGGATGCTGCTGAATTAATTAGAGGCAAAACAGGAAGAGTAGCTAGCGCATTTTATAATGTATTAACTATGCTTAAGGGTTTACCATTAGCATATTCTAAAGATATGCAAGAAGATAAAGAACCTTTCTTTGATGCTTTTGATAATTTAAAATTATGTTTAAAAGTTGCAGAAGGCCTTATTAGGGAAGTAGAGTTTAATATAGAAGCAATGGGGTCTATGGCTGATTTAGGATATATAACTGCTACAGATCTTGCTGATTGGCTTGTTAAAGAATGCAATATACCGTTTAGAGATGCTCACTCTATTACAGGAAAAGTAGTCAAGCATGCAGAAAGAAATAGGTTAACTTTAGATAACATAACTATGGAAGATTTTAAAACAATTGATAAAAGAATTACGAGTGATGTTTTTAAGGTTCTTTCTTTAAAAAATTCTTTAAAAAGTAGAGCTAGTTATGGAGGAACATCGCCAAAGGTAGTAAACAAAGCTTTAAAACAAGCTGTAAAAAAATGGCTAGAATAATGCTTAGTAAATTTAATAAGAGTTTCTATATTCTTTTAATATTATTTTTTATAACCTTAAATGGTTGTGGTAAAAGAGGAGCTTTAGAAAGGCCTTCATTAGATAATAATCTTGAGCCAGCAATAGTTGAAGAAAATAAATAAAGATAAGGTTTATAAATGAATTATTTTTCTTTTAAAGATGGTGTTTTACACGTGGATAATATTTCTGTATTAGAGATAGAAAAAAAATGTGCCACACCAGTATATATTTATTCTGAGTTATGTTTATCTAATAACTATAAGGCTCTTGAAGAAGCCTTAGAAAATAAATTAGGAAAAAGTCACCCTAAATTAATTGCATATTCTGTGAAAGCAAATTCTAATGTAGCTGTAATTAATGTGTTAAAAAAAATTAATTCTGGTGCAGATGTTGTTTCTTCGGGTGAGTTAAAGAGAGTAATAAAAGCAGGTATAACTGGAGAAAATATAGTATTTTCTGGAGTAGGGAAGACTAAAGATGAATTATTTTTTGCTCTTGATGCGGATGTAATGCAATTTAATATAGAGTCTATATCAGAATTAGAGATGCTTTCAGAAATAGCCTCCTTCAAGAATAAAAAAGCACCTATAGCATTTAGAATTAATCCTGATATAGATGCAGGAGGACATGAAAAAATTTCAACTGGCGGAAGTAGTACTAAATTTGGCATACCCTACAAGCAAGCAATAAATGCTTATGAATATGCAAAAACCCTTCCAGGAATTAAAGTTGTAGGAATTGATATACATATTGGTTCTCAGATTACAGACCTTGAACCATTTAAACTAGCTTTTAATAAAGTTTTGCTTTTATATAAAGAATTAATAAAAAATGGGCATAATATTATTAATTTAGATTTAGGAGGAGGTATAGGCGTTTCTTACGATGAAAATACTAAACCTTTTCTTATTAGTGAATATGCAGATTTAATCAAAGAAAAATTTGGCTCTTTAGATTGTAAACTTATTTTTGAACCAGGACGTTATATCACAGCTAATGCAGGAATACTATTAACTAAAGTTATCAGAAAGAAAGAAAGTTATAATAATAGTTTTGTCATAGTTGATGCAGCTATGAATGATATTTTACGCCCTGCTCTTTATGATGCTCATCATGAAGTTATTTCAGTATTAGAAATGAAAAAAGGAAAAGAAGTGACTGATTATCAAGTTGTTGGGCCTATATGTGAAACTGGAGATATTATAAATAGGAAAGCTCGTTTAAGTAATATAAAAGATGGAGACTTACTTGCTATTAAATTTGCAGGGGCCTATGGGGCGGTTATGTCATCTTATTATAATAGTAGAGATCTAGTACCAGAAATAATGATTAGTAATAATAAAATTAATGTCATTAGAAAGAGAATTTTAATTGAAGATTTTATATCTTATGAAAATATTCCAGAATAAAATGATGCATGTGAGTAGATTTAATGAACCTTAATGAAAAAATAAACAATTCCTTGCCTTTAATATTAAAATTAAAAATAGCTATAGCGAGGTTTGCTATAATATGGGAGAATTTAGCTTCACATTTATTTAAAGTACTAATATTATCATTATTCTTTATAATATTAATTTTGATAGAATGTTTCCCTTTTCTACCTTATTGGCTTCATATAATATTATTAGCGGTCTTTTTGTTATCTTACATAACAATTATTATAAACTTTATATTTATATTTAAATGGCCTACCAAAATTATTTGTGCAAAGAGAGTAGAAGAGGATAATAATGTAAAACATATGCCTTTTAGTTCTTTATTTGATAAACCTACTCTAAACCCAGACAGTGTTCTTTGGAAAGCACACTATAAAAATATTCTGAAAATTTCTATGTCATTAAAGAATATTAGATTAAAGTCTGCTTATTCAAAAATTGATCCATTATTTATTAGATTGCCAGTTATTACTCTGTTTTTGTTTATTTTTATGGCATTTCATCAAGACTTTGATAAAAAAATTCAGGCAGCTTTATTGCCAGAACAAGATATAATTATTTCAAAAAATGGAGTTTTTACGGGATGGATAAACCCTCCTAAATATACAAGTTTACCACCAGTTTTAATTATAAATGGTGAGTCTCCTTTAAAAGTCCCAGTAGGTAGTTCTTTATCAGCAAGAGTATTTGGAGGAGATGGGATTATAGAATTAAATATGGGCAATAAAAAAGAAATTTTTGTGCACATAGATAAAGATAATGCGGCAATTGAAAGTATTATTGATAAAAATACAGATTTAATTATTAAACAAAATAAAAATATTATTTTTAAGAGAAATATTGAAGCTGTTCCTGATAGTGCACCTTTAGTGGATTTTATTGAAAAGCCAAAAGCAACAATTAAAGGAGTTTTAGATATTGATTATGTCTTTTCTGATGATTATGAAATCACTAAATTTTATGCACAAATTGTTTTGAAAAAACCAATAATGTTATCTAAGTTAGCAGAGATTAAATTTAATATACCTTTTGAAGGAAGTGATGATAAACAAACTATCGGTCAATATTACTATGATTTATCAGAACATATATGGGCAGGTTTACCAGCTAAAGTTATATTAGTTGCAGAAGATTATATAGGACAAAATGGTAAAAGTAGAGAATTAGAAATGCGTTTACCTGAAAAGCCATTTAATAATTTATTAGCATTATCAGTTATTAATCAAAGAAAGAATTTAGCCTTAAGCAAAGAAGAACCATTTGAAGTAGGAAAAATATTAACAGAAATTATAGAAGGAGGATCATTTGATGACAAATTACTAGTGGCAAAAGATTGGTTATTAGAAGCTTCAAATATTTTGTTAGAAAGTAGTGACAATTCTTTGTTAACTAATAAAAAGAAAAATTTTGTTATAGATTTGTTATGGAAAACAGCGCTGTTTATTGAATCAGGGCAATTATCTATCGCAGAAAATGAATTAAGAAGGGCGCAACAAGATTTACAAGAGGCATTGTCTAAGGGTGGAGAAGGTGCAGAAATTGATGAAATGATGGAAAATTTAGATAATGCATTAGCTAAATATTTAGAAGAGTTAGAAAACCCTATGGATATTGATGCTCCTCAAGTATCAGAATCTGATAATCCTGGGGATAGAGGTGGTGAGAATGGTGCTCAATCTAATGAAAAAGCAGATTTAGAAGAAAAACTTGAAGATATTGCAGAATTAACAGCCTCAGGTTCTCTTGATGAGGCTCAAGAACAATTAGATCAAATGCAAGATATGTCGGAATCATTAGATCGTGACGCTCTAGGTGAGGCCTTGGGTGAAGAAGAAGGAGAAACCCCAATGGCAATGCAGCAAATTTCAGAAATGATGCAGGAGCAAGAAGCATTAATGGAGGATTCTTTCGACCAATCTATGAATGCCGCACAAGCTGATCAAAAAATGCCAGGATCTGGGCCAGTAAATGCAGGAGAAAAACAAGAAAGTTTAAGAAAACAACTTGAAGATGTTATGCATGAAATAAGCGAGTCTGATACCCCTTTACCAGATGAGCTTGGCAGAGCAGAACGATCAATGAGACAGGCACAAAAGGAGTTGCAAAGAGGTAGGCCCGATAGAGCACAGGCAGCACAAGGCCGAGCTATAGAAGAACTTAAAAAAGCCGCAGAAAAGATGGATAAAATGCACTCTGGAAATGGTCCTAGTCAGATGACAGGAGATAGTGGAAGTAATAGCGACCGAGATCAAAGAGATCCTTTAGGTAGGGTTCCTCCTGGCCAAGGTAATTCTCCAGGAGGAGATGTTGGTATTCCTACTGAACAAGATTCTACTAAAGCAAGAAAAATAGCAAAAGAATTGTATAGAAAAGCTGAAAGTTCTATTAAAGGTTCAATAGAAAGAAAATATGTAGATAGTTTATTAGATTGGTACTAATTTACTTATCTTTCAAAAGATCTTCCAAATAAGGCACCCCCATCAACAGGTATCCCTATATCTTTTAAAAAATCATGTAGATTTTGTGGGATAGGTATTTGATCACCAAAAACAATAATTAATCCTATATAAAGAATAGAAAATGTAATAATAAAAGTAATAATCCAAAAAACCCATAATCCTGATTGTGAAGGCATTTCATATTTATTGTGTTGCTTCCATATTGTATTACAACATGAGCATTTAACCATTTTGCCTTCTGGTGGAATAAGACGGTCTAATACTCTAAATTTTGTTTTACATTTATTGCAAGTAATTATCACTGTAAACCCTTATCTATTAATTAATATTTATAATAAATATTACTTTATTATAGTCTAATAAATTATAATATCATTCTATAGATTATAAATTATAATATAAGGTTAAATATTTTGCTTGTTTTTGATTTAGTTAAAATGCCAATTGATAATCAAATAAAAAACCCAGTTAGATTAAGTTTTAAATTATTTAAAAAGTATCAAAATCTACTAATTAGCTTATTATTTAGGAGACAAATATACAATACAGTCTCCGGCTTTTTATTTGGTTGGTTATTTATTTTTATATTATTAAATATTTTATATCTCGCAACCTCAATTTCTTCAAATACTATGAGCTTTATAAGTTTAAAAAATGTTAATAGTTTTTTTTACTTTATATCTTTATTAATTATTATTCTTTTTTCTCAATATAGTATTATTTTAAAAAAGATTAACAAATGCTTGAGAATTAAAATTGAATAATTTTAGAGTAATTATTTTAGTAGCACTAATTTTAATATTATATTTTATGTCATTTATAAATTTTCTTTTTAATGTTGATAAAAATAATAAAAATAATAAAAATAATATAAATAATATAGTGGTTTTGACAGGTAACGCGGGTCGGTTAGCAGTTGGATTAGATTTAATGGATAATAATATTAATTCAAGAATGTTAATTACAGGTGTTGCTAAGGGAGTGAAATATTCAGATATTATCAAAAATAGAGATAGTAAAAAAGATAGAATAGATTTGGGTTATAATGCACAAAGTACGCTTGGTAATGCATTAGAAACGGCTTTATGGATAAAAGAAAGAAATATTAACGATATTATTCTGATAACTGATAATTGGCATATGCCCCGTACTTTATTATTATTTAAAGCTTCTATGCCAAATAGAGAAATAGTACCATATGCACTGAAAACTGGAAATTTTAAGTTTAAAGATTATCTTCAATTTTATAATAGAACATTTTTTATTTATGAAGAGCATATGAAATATATTATATCCCATGTTCAGGTTCTCTATTTATGGTTAAGCAATCGATATTTATAAGCATCTAAATATTTCAATCATACCTGACTATATGAGCATGGGCGAAGTTTAGGATAGGAAAGGTTTTATAAAAAGGCCAGGATTAGTAAAAGTAAAGTTTTTGAACCAATTAATAATGGATACAAAAAATCTCAGTTTATAAAAAGGTACTCTACTACACCTGATATTAGATATTTTGATTCTCCTGTAGAGGTAAATAATGAGACCAATAAAATATTTATTAGTTAGCTTCTATACTTCTCAAATATACTATGGTTATTTAATTATTACTATCTACGCCAAAAAGATGGCATTAATATAATTAAAACAGCTAAGAATTCTAATCTGCCAATGATCATAGCTGCTGATAATGTCCATTTAGCTTGATCAGGAAGTGAGCTAAAATTTCCTAAAGGACCTATCTCACTACTTAGACCTGGTCCAACTACAGCAATAGATGTGGCCGCAGCTGAGAATGATGTTAATAAATCGAGGCCCATAAAATATAGTATTGCAGCAATAATAAAAACAGAGGCAATAAATAAAAAAACTAAAGCTAAAATAGCTAAAGTTGTTTTATCATCTATTAAGGCCTTAGAGTATGTAATTTTTACAATTTGATGAGGTCTAATTATTTTTTGTATTTGTTGAATAATGACTTTGAATAAAATCTGTATTCTAAAAATTTTAATACCTCCTGTAGTTGACCCTGTACAACCACCTATCAACATACATATAAATAATAGTCCAATAGCAAATCCACCCCATTTAGAGAAATCTGTTGTAGAATAGCCTGTACCAGTAATTATAGAAATAACATTAAATGCAGAAATTCTTATAGCTTCTATAAAGTTTATATTTAGTTTAGCATTGAGCCAAATTGCTATAATAAATACAGATAATAATGTTAATAAAAGGAACCCTTTAACTTGTTTATCTGCAAATATTGATTTTATATTATTATTAAATGTTTTTACGTATAAAATAAATGGTAGGCTAGCCATTATCATTCCTAATATTATTACTATTTCTATAGATATATTTTCGTAATGACCTATAGAGGCGTTTTGCGTTGAGTATCCTCCTGTTGCAATAGTGGTCATTGCATGACAAATGGAATCAAATAATGGCATCCCTGCAAGATATAATAACAATGCACATACAAAAGTAAAAAATGTGTAAATCATTATTATAGAAGTAGCTAAATTTTTAACTCTTTCTTTTAGTTTGTCTGGGGGTTCTGCTTGTTCCGAAAAAAATAGTTGAAAACCGCTCATATGTAATAATGGCAAAGCAGCAACTGCCATAACAATAATACCTATTCCACCTAGCCATTGTAAAATTGACCTCCATATTAATAGCCCTTTAGAAGCATTCTCTATATTTGTGAGTATAGTAGAGCCCGTAGTAGTTATTCCGCTAGTTGCTTCAAAAAAGGCGTCTGTATAACTTAAATTTAGATTAGATAAATATAATGGTAAAGCTGATATTCCGGCTAAAAATATCCATGAAAGAACACTTAGAAGAAAAGTCTCTTTACTTCCAATTTTAGTATTTTTATTTCTAAACGCCAAGATTATAGTAATACCCATCAAAAAACTAATTATACCTGTTGAGGCAAAAATTCTCCATTCTTGATGATTATTTAGTAAATCAAACATGGCTGGGATGAACATCATGCAACCTAGAGTGGAAATAAGTAATCCTATAATATATAAAACAGATCTAAAATTCATTTATTAACCTTAAAAATTAATAACAATTTATAATAAACTTTTTTAGAGTTTTATTAAGTAAATGTTATGTATTTAATTTAGTATTTTATTTATCGATGGAGTGTCTAAAGAGAAAATAGGTACGTCAATAAAGAATGATTCTTTTTTTTGGTTAATCATTCTAAAATTGCCAGTCATAAATCCAGACGATTTATTGAGAGGAGTGCCGCTAGAATATTTAAAAAAATCCCCAGGTTTTATGCTAGGTTGAAGTCCAATAACTCCAGAACCTCTTACTTCTTTTATATACCCTGATTCATCAGTAATTTTCCAATATCTATCAATTAACTGAACTAGATTATCCCCATTATTTTCAATTAAAATATGATAAGACCATACCCACAGATTATTTTCTTCATTGGATTGATCATTCAAAAAATTAGTTTTCACACTCACTCTAATATCATTAGTAATCTTAGTATAATAGTATTCTACATTATCTTTTATATATGGTTTGAATGACATTTTAATCCTTAATTCTAGTTATTGGAGCACCTTGATCTACCTAGCACACAAAATTTTGAGCAATGAGGATGGTTTAAATAAACTTTTTTGAAAGAGTCTTTTAATTTAGAGCCATAGCTAAAATTATTTTCATATGGAATTAATGTACAAGCGACTACATGAGTTTGTCGATCTTCTTTACGTTTAACTATCATTCTTGAATCCGAGCACATCATATTTTTAGCTTCAATGCCTAAAATACTCCAACATTCTGTTGTAATTTCTGGAGTTTTAAATTTTGAATTCATTTCGGGAAATAAGACTAAATCTTGGGGGTCATATGCATTAATGGTCAGGTTATGTTGTTTAAATAATTTAGCAAAGCCATCTCGAATTACCTGCTCATCTTCATTTAACATTCTCGAAGCAATATTAAACTTAAAATTATTATTAATTAACCATTTTATTCCTATAAAAGTTCTATCCCAGGTTTTCTCACCTCTTATTTTTTCATGTTCATATTTACTATAGTGATCTAAGGATATTCTGAAGTTTAATTTCTTAAATTTAGAAAGCCTTTTTAGGTTATTAATTTTGTTTTGCATAGGTTGCATAGCATTAGTTAGAACTAATACTTTAAATTGTTTTTCAAGACATAATTCTAAAATTTCTATTATATCTTTATTCATAAAAGGCTCTCCTCCTGTAAAACCAATCGTTTTACAAGGCCAATTATTAATTTGTATTTCATTTATGTAATGTTCAACATCTTTAAAATTTAGATATAAAAGTTTATCGTTTATGGGATTTGACTCTACATAGCAACCTTTACAAGCTAAATTACAAAGAGTACCAGTATTAAACCAAAGAGTTTTTAAAAAAGTAAAACTTACATATGCTCTATTGCTGCCATCAGCAGTGGTATATTTATTAGAAAATGTATTTTCATTATTTAACATAAAATACCTTTTATCAATTTGAGTTACGCTTTTTTACTATACTAATACTTTGCATAGTCATAATTAATTCTTTTTTACTATTAAAAACTTTGGAATCTATAATTATGCTTCCAATGAATGGCTTAGACTTGCTTGGTGTTTTGCTAATTATATGTAATTCACCTTTAATTGTTTCATTTGGAAATAAAGGCTTAAGCCATCTTATTTCATTCATACCTGGTGACCCTAATGAAGCAAGGTTAATTAATAATCCATCGTATAACATTCTCATGTATAGCGAACATGTATGCCAGCCTGAGGCGCAAAGACCGCCAAATAATGCATCCTTAGCTTTTTCTGCATCTATGTGAAAAGGTTGAGGATCAAACTTTTTTGCAAATTCTATAATTTCAACTTCAGTAACTGATATAGGTCCTATTAATATCTTTTGTCCAATATTTAGGTCTTCGAAATAAAGCATTTTTTATTATTTTCCTTTTAACTTAATAAATCTTAACTATGTTGTTATTAATATAATAATAAATTATATTGATTATTATAAAACTTTTACAATATGATTCTCTTAAATGCTTCATATTTTAATGTTTTTATAAATATTTATATGGAATTTATATATACAAATATTTTTTTATTTTAATTCTATTAATTTATTTAAATATTTGCCTGTAGGTTAAATTTTGTTTAATCTTCCCAACCTTATGTATATAATATGACTCAAACTTGAATGAAGTGAAAAACTATGAATAAAAAGAAAAATTATACTTATTTTGCTAAAAGACCACATAATCAAGGTTTATATGATTCTAGTAAAGAACATGATTCCTGTGGTATCGGCTTTGTTGCAAATATTAAGGGTAATAAAGAGCATTCAATAATTTTAGATGGATTAAAAATATTAAATAATTTAACACATAGAGGAGCTGTAGGAGCTGATCCAACATTAGGGGATGGGGCTGGGATACTTATTCAAATCCCGGATATTTTTTTAAGGGAAGAATGTGAAAAGAATAAAATAACATTGCCGCAAGCTGGAAGTTATGCGGTTGCCCAAGTTTTTTTTCCAAATGATAAAACTTTACTAAAGTACTGTGAAGATTTGTTTGAGAATATTATAGAAGAGAATGGAGCTAAAATAATAGGGTGGAGAACAGTACCTATTAATACAAAATCGGTATCTGATGCATTAAATTCTACGGCACCCCTTATAAAGCAAGCATTTATAGTGCTAAAAAATAATAATAGAGATCAAAATTTTTTTGAAAGAAAAATATTTATTATTAGAAAAATTTTATCTAATAAATTTAGGGAAGATAAATTTCTTATTAAAGAAAATCAGTCCATATATATTTGTTCTTTTTCTTCCAGGACATTGAATTACAAAGGTATGCTTTTATCAGATACTGTGGGCACATATTTTAAAGATTTAGAAGATGAAAGAGTGGTAAGTGCATTAGCTTTGGTCCATCAAAGGTTTTCAACTAATACTTTTCCTTCATGGGATTTAGCACAACCATTTAGAATGATATGTCACAATGGTGAAATTAATACTTTACGCGGCAATGTAAATTGGATGAATGCTAGAAAGCATATTATGTCTTCAGAAATTTTAGGTGATGATTTAAAAAAGATATGGCCTATAATTTCCGAAAGACAGTCTGATTCAGCATGTTTTGATAATGCTTTAGAATTATTAACAATGAGTGGTTATAGCTTATCTCACGCAATGATGCTCTTAATTCCTGAAGCATGGAAAAATAATAATTTAATGGATGATAAAAGAAGAGCATTTTATGAATATAATTCCTCAATTATGGAGCCTTGGGATGGGCCTGCAGCTATAGCTTTTACAGATGGTAAGCAAATAGGAGCTACACTAGATAGAAATGGCTTGAGGCCAGCTAGATATTTTATTACAGATGATGATAAAATTGTACTTTCCTCAGAAATGGGAGTTTTGCCTCATCCTGAAAGCAAAATTAGAGAAAAATGGAGACTTCAACCCGGGAAAATGCTTCTTATAGATCTAGAAAAAGGCGCTATCATCACAGATAAAGAATTAAAAGACGATCTCTCTAATAAATTTCCATATGTTTCTATTTTAAAAGAAAGTAATATTTCATTAAAAGATTTATATAAACCACCTACTCTTGTGGAAGACTTTTCAAAAGAACATAAATTAGATTTGCAGCAGGCTTTTGGTTATACGCAAGAAGATATAAAGTTTTTGATGTCTCCAATGGTTGAAGATGGCCAAGAAGCAACGGGCTCAATGGGAACAGATACTCCAATTGCTGTATTATCTTCTAAGCATAAACCTTTATATAATTTTTTTAAGCAGTTATTTGCACAGGTGACAAATCCAGCTATAGACCCCATACGTGAAAAAATGGTTATGAGCCTTATGAGTATTCTGGGGCCTAGGAAAAATGTTTTGTCTCTAAAGCCTATTAATACTAAATGTTTAAAATTAGATCAGCCAATAATAAATAATGAAGAGATGGCAATAATCAAAAATATTGATAAAACTCCTAATAGTGGGCATAAAGCTTTTGTCTTAGATGCAACATCTCCTTTAAACGGCGGTGCAAGGGGGATGAAACAGGCACTTGAACTATTAAAATCTTCAGCGGAAAATGCTATCAAAAATGGTTCAAATATTATAGTCATTTCTGATAGAGCTATATCTGAGAATAGAATTGCACTTCCTAGTTTATTATCGACTTCCATTGTTCATCAATATTTAGTTAAAATAGGATTAAGAACAGATGTTGGTTTAGCTGTCGAAACTGGAGAAGCAAGAGAAATTCATCATTTCTGTGTTTTAGGAGGTTATGGAGCAGATGCAATAAATCCTTATTTGGCTTTTTCTAGTATTAAAGATTTAATTTGTAATCTATCAGTATCTTTGTCATTTGATGAAGCTTGCATTAATTATGTAAACGCAATAGGAAAAGGTATACTGAAAGTTATGTCAAAGATGGGTATTTCAACCTATCAATCTTATAATGGAGCACAAATTTTTGATGCTGTAGGATTGTCTACAGAATTTGTAGAAGAATTTTTTCCAGGAACATCTACTAAGATAGAAGGTTTATCTCTTGATCAAATATTAGTTTCTTCTTTTGAATGTCATAAAGCTGCCTTTGGGTTGAGTAAAGTTTTGCAGGATAATTTAGAAGTTGGTGGGGATTATGCTTTCCGTATTAGAGGTGAGAATCACGTTTGGAATCCAGATACTATTAAAGAGTTACAGCATGCAGTTAGAGGTAATTTGCCAGAAAAGTATAAATCTTATGCTAAACTGATTAATGATCAGTCGGAACAAGCAATGACTCCAAGGGGATTGTTTAAATTAAACATTAATAAAACTTCTATCGATATTACTGAAGTAGAAGCAGCAGAGAATATTGTTAAAAGGTTTGCAACTGGAGCAATGTCTTTTGGGTCAATCTCAAGAGAGGCACATACTACATTAGCTCTGGCCATGAATAAAATTGGGG
>DQLC01000036.1 GCA_015660425.1 Alphaproteobacteria bacterium | reverse complement strand
GTTAGATATTCACTTGAAGCACCTATGGAATATATAAAGAGTAATATAGTAGGACATTTAAATGTATTAGAAATATGTAGAAATTTTAATATAAAAAATTTAGTTTATGCCTCTTCTTCATCTGTTTATGGAGGTAATACTAAAGTACCTTTTTCTATTAATGATAAGGTAGATACTCCTGTTTCTTTATATGCTGCAACAAAAATATCAGATGAATTAATGTCTTATACTTATAATCATTTATATGGAATAAATACCATTGGGTTAAGGTTTTTTACAGTTTATGGCCCATGGGGAAGACCAGATATGGCAACTTGGATTTTTACAAAAAACATTATAAATGGAGATCCAATAGAAGTATATAATAATGGCATGATGCAAAGAGATTTTACTTATATAGATGACATAATTAGTGGAACAATATCTATATTAGACTCATGTAAAGAAGATGCGTCTGAGAGTTTTGCTAAAGTATATAATATAGGTAACAATAAACCTGAAAATTTATTAGATTTTATATCAATAATTGAAGATTCTCTGGGAAAAAAAGCAATTAAAATAATGAAGCCAATGCAACAAGGTGATGTTACAAATACTTATGCAGACATTAGTGAAATTAGGGCAGATTTTAATTTTATTCCTAAAACAAAATTAACGGAAGGTGTTCCTAAGTTTATAGAGTGGTATAAAGATTATCATAAGGTGTAATGTTTAGTGATTATGAAATTTATTACTAAGTTTATTTATTCTTTCATTTGATTGCTCAGCCTGATATTTATCTTTCCAATCTTTATAAGGCATTCCATAGACTAATTCTTTAGCTTCATCATAATTTGTTTCTAAGTTATTTTTTGTCGCTTCTTCAGAATACCACTTAGAAATACAGTTTCTACAAAAACCAGCAAGTTCCATTAAATCTATATTTTGTACACTTGGGTTTTCTTGAAAATGTTTTAATAGTCTTCTGAATGTTGCCGCTTCAATTTTTTCTTTTAGGTCTTTATTCATAATTAATATCTCCATTTAAAATTATATTAAAATAAGTTAATATTTTTTGCAAAAGTAATATAAGGTTCTCCTAATTTAAATTGAGAATTATAAATTGCATCAGAAATATTTTTAAATAATTTGTTAAGTTTTTTTCTATTATTTTCTTCAAATATATCATTTCTAATTTCTATAGATATAAAAGGTCTTTTATTTTTTTCTCCATGATTAGTCATTGTATAATTAACATTTTCAAAGCCGCTATATGGTTTGTTTTTACCAATTATAAAAGTTTTATTTATTTTTAGAGATTCTATTATTGGTTTATATAAAGATTTGTCTTTTCTGTATAATAATCCTATATCCCATGGTCTTTTTATTTTATCTTTTAGTGAAGGGGTAAAAGAGTGTATGCAAATTAAGGAGGTTTTACATAAAAAGATTTTGTCCATATTTTCCAGAATATTTGATAATTTAGTATGGTAAGGTTTGTGAAATTGATTTATGCGGTATTTTTGTTCTTTTTTAGTTAAGTTAATATTATTTGATATTTTTATACCATCACTAGTTTCAGGTATTAAATTACCATGTTTTTCTGATCTATTTAAATCTAGAAAAAGTCTTGAATATTTTCCGAGTATAGCATTTGTTTTAAAATTTTTAGCTAATCTTTTTGTTAATATTTTCGCACCTATATCATATGCTATATGGCTTTTTAATATACTAGTGTCTAATCCTAATTTATTATATTCTTTAGGAATTAAGTTTGAGGCATGATCACAGCAAAAGAATAATGGTAATTTTGGACTTTTTTTAATTATACTTTCATAATTTTCAGTAATCATTATTATATCCATAAAAAAGTGTTTTATATAAGAGTTTATCTTACAAGAAGATATAATTACAGAAGAGAATAATTCTGATGAAAAATAACTATTACAAAAATATCCTATTAGAAATGTTTAATCAGGCAGTTTTAGTTTCTCATCCATCTAATATTATGAAAAACTATATTCCTGATATTGAACCATCTGGCAAGGTAATAGTGGTTGGTGCTGGAAAAGGTTCAGCGGAAATGGCAAGATCCTTTGAAGAAGCGTGGTATAATAAAGGTTATAAAGACTTATCTGGCTTAGTTATTACGCGATATGGGCATAAAAAAAAATGTAAAAATATTAATATTATTGAAGCTTCACATCCTGTTCCTGATCAAGCCGGCTTACAAGCTACTAAGGAGATGATAAAGTTACTAAAAACTCTTAATGAAGAGGATTTATTAATAGTTCTGATTTCTGGCGGAGGGTCTTCTCTATTGGTCTTACCGATAGACGGCGTTTCTTTAGAAGAAAAACAAGAATTAACAAATTCCTTACTTAAATGTGGTGCATCTATTTCAGAAATTAACTCTGTTAGAAAACATCTTTCTAAAGTTAAAGGAGGAAATTTAGCCTCTTATGCTTTTCCTGCAAAAATAATAACTTTAGCGATAAGTGATGTTCCTGGAGATGATTTTGGAGTTATTGCTTCAGGACCTACTTATCCAGACAATACTAGTTCTATAAATGCCTTAGCTGTCTTAGATAAATATAAGATTTCTTGTTCAAAAAATATTTATGAATCTTTGAATTCTGAGGTTAACGAAACGCCTGATAAAGAAGATAAGATATTTGATCGAAGTGATTTTAAGTTAATAGCGCAACCACAAAATGCTCTTTTAAAAGCTGCAGAAGTTTCGGAAAATAATAAATTTTCTTCTTTAATATTAAGTGATTCTATAGAAGGAGAATCTAATGATATCGGTATGGTTCATGCAGCAATAGTAAAACAGGTTAATAAATACGCTCAGCCAGCTAAAGCGCCACTATGTATTTTATCTGGAGGAGAAACTACTGTAACAATTAGGAACCCTAATGGAAAAGGGGGGCGTAATACTCAGTTTCTGCTGTCATTAGCAATAGCTTTGGATTCTGTTGCTAATGTATATGCTATTGCTTGTGATACGGATGGAATAGATGGCAGTGAAAATAATGCGGGTGCTTTACTATATCCAGATACTTTAGAAAGGGCTTATAAATTAGGTTTGAACCCTAAAAAATATTTAGAAAGAAATGATGCTTATACATTTTTTTTTAAATTAGGAGATTTAGTTGAAACGGGTCCTACCTACACTAATGTGAATGATTTTAGGGCAATATTAGTAACTTAATTAAACTAACGTTGCCTAGCTTTTAGTCTAGGATTTTTTTTATTAATAACAAAAGTTTTGCCGTGACGTTTTACTATCTTACAGTCTTTATCACGTAGTTTAGCACTTTTAAGTGAATTTAAAACTTTCATAATATTTTCCAGTTAATTTATATAAGAGGAACATTTAAACGTCCTTTATACTCATGTCAATATTATCTATTATTTTTTATCTATAAGTCTTTTAGAAATTAAAAAGAACACGGCGGCAGCTAAGATAGCTGTTATACCTTTAGCACCTAAAGAGTTTGTTATTTCCGTAAAGTTTTCAGCAACACTTTTTGGAAATGCACCAGAACTTTCGCCTAAAAGTAAAAAAAGCACTAGTCCAGCTGAAGCTATAGCTAAACCCAGTTCCGCTATTTTCCATATAAAATTATTTATATCAGAAATTTTTGAGGAATACTTTTTCATTATGTCGTCCATTTTATACTCCCTTTTATATTACGCTCTATCTTTCATAAATTATATAAAAATAGAGCGCATATAAATAGATAAGTCATAAATAAACTTAAATGTAATGACTTAAGCTTTATTTATTTTTTTCCGAATAACCACATAATAATACCTACCGAAATTAGTCCTGCCAGTCCAGCATTACCTAGTTGGTTTACAAGCGATATAAAGTTTGCTACTACGCTTCCGAAAAAAGCCATGTTACCTGAACCCACTAAAAGTTGTACTGCTATAGCAAGTGCTAATAGCATGATAGCTAGTTCCGTTAAGGCACCGATTGTACCTTTTATATTATTTATTAGTGACATTTTAAACTCCCCTTGTTTATTAAGTCGAATCACTGTTCAATATTTTTGACTAAATGTCAATATATAGTGTCTAAAATTAAAATTGATACATTCCCTAGTTGTATATGGATAAAATTTATTTTACTTATCTTGAAAAGATTTATTTTTGTATTATACTATTATTTTGTTTTATTTTATCAACATGAAAGTTAAAAATGATTAATGTAAAAAAATTACATCACAATGCTTATCGTTGTAATGATTCCGAAAAAACAAGACAGTTTTATGAGGATTTTTTAGGTTTGCCATTAGTAGAAGCATTTGAAATTTCATCTACAATGACTGGGAGAAAAACAAAAGCACTTCATACATTCTATTCTTTAGCTGATGGATCTTCTTTAGCTTTTTTTGAGGTAATAAATAAACCATTAAAGTATAAACGATGGCATGATTTTGATCTGCATATTGCATTAGAAGTAGAAGAAAATATTTTAATGAACTATCTTCAATTAGCTAAAGATAAAAATATTGAAACCAGAGGTCCTTCTAATCACGGTTTTATTAAATCTATTTATTTTAGAGATCCTGATGGTTATGTAATTGAATTAACTACTCCAGTTAAAAATTTTAAGAGTATGATATTTAATAGTCCTAGAGAAATATTAAATGAATGGGTAATAAATAAAAAAGCGTAACGCATATTTAATAAGACTATTCTTTTTTTATTTTTTTAATCAATTCCTCTACTCTTTTTTGTGCTTCTCTAATTTCATTTGCAGTCATTTGCAGGGCAATAGAATCATCTCTTTGCGTTCTTGCTGCCTCATTACCTGACATTGCTGAAATTGTTAACCATTTATATGCTTCTATTATATTTTTTTCTACACCAGAACCTAATGCATATAGTACTCCTAGACTTGCTTGAGATTTAGAGCTACCTGCCATGGCGGCTTTATGCCACCATAGGGCTGCTTCTTTAGGATTTGCTAGAACACCTAATCCAGAAAATAATTGGGCTCCAAGCATTTCTTGTGACTCTAAGTGGTTGGATTCTGAAGCTATTCTAAACCAGTATACAGCAGTAGAATGATCGGGTGGGTTTTTAGATTCTAAGGCCAAGCGTCCTAACATATATTGAGCCTTAACATTTCCATCATATGCTTGTTTTGTTAGTTCTTTTTTTCTAGTTTTTAAATCAATAATTTCATCATTAGCAAAGCAAATAGTCGAATCAGCAATTAGTAATATGAATATTAAAGATAATTTAGACAAAACTAACTTTAAACGCCTATAATTAAACAATATAACCCCCTAAATTTGCACATAATAACAATGTATAGATATAATAGTAATAAATTTTATTTTTTTCTATAGATTTTTTTTTAATTTATAGTTAAATTGTATAATGGAGATAAGTTTTATATAAGTTTAAACGTTGACAAGATATTTAAATTTATTTCTTAACTGATAATTAACTTAAAAAGGGAGGAGAGTTATATGGCTCTTTTAATTAAAACATTTTTGGGAATGATTGCATTAGTCTTTTCTTTCCAAAGTATGGCTAACGACGATTGGTCTTGGTACCATGGGGATGATAACGCTACTCGTTATTCTACTCTTGATCAGATCAATAAAGGCAACATTGGTGATTTAAATGTTGCTTGGATACACCAACCTGGAGCTATTGAGCAAGGTCTTGAAGCTACTCCAGTAGTTATTGATGGTATAATGTATTATGCAGGTTCGTACAATCGTGTGTTTGCACTTGATGCAGCTACAGGTAAAGAACTATGGCATTATTATCCAGATTTAGACCCAGTTGTTGATGAATTATTTTTTACTCCATATACACGTGGCGTAAATGTTTCTAATGGTAATGTTAATATAGGTACTTTAGATGGACGTGCTATTGCATTAGACCAAAAAACTGGTAAAGAAGTATGGTCAGTTCAACTTGTAGATACTACTAGTTGTGCATGTAATTTTACTTCACCTCCAGTTCTGGCTGGCGGCACTTTAGTTTATGGTCAAACATCTGGTGAGTATCCTATTCAAGGTAAAGTCTTTGGATTAAATCCTAAAACAGGTGAATCAACATGGACATTTAATACTATTAAACATGATGATCCAAATTCATGGGGTGGAGATTCAGGTAAATATGGTGGTGGCGGAAGCTGGATGCCAGGTACTTATGATGCATCTACAGATACATACTTTATAGGTACTGCAAATCCTGCACCAGATTATGACTGGGGAGCATCTCCAGATGGTCCATCTACAACAGGAGCAAGACCTGGCGATAATCTTTATACTTCTTCAGTAATAGCTCTTGACCCATCAACAGGTAAAATCAAATGGTATCATCAAGAAATTCCACATGATGATTGGGACTTTGATAGTACTATGGGTGAATTTTGGTTATTAGATAGAGATAATAAACAGTTGGTTATTCACCAAAATAAATCTGGGTTTGTATTTGTATACAACAGAGTCGGTGGAAAAATTGAAAATGTTTGGAATATGGTAGAAAACTTTAACTGGGTAACAGGAATTAATCCTAAAACTGGTGAATTACAAGGTAGAAACCCTCCAAATATAGCTGAAAACCAAGATATGTTGTCATGTCCTTGGATTGCTGGCGGAAGAAGTTGGCATTCAGGTTCATACAGTCCTAAAACTGGTTTATGGTACAATTCTGCTGCTGAAGCATGTCAAACTACTACAGTGCGTAAGGAAGATCCAGTAACTGAGCCAATCGCTCAGCTATTCTTTGGAGCTGACTTAGCTGCGGCTGACTTACCAAATGGTAAAAAAGCTCATGGTCGTTTAGACGCTCGTGACCCTGTTTCAGGTAAACGTGCTTGGGCATATACTTATAAATACCCACCATTAGGTAGTGTAGTATCGACTGCTGGTGACCTTGTATTCCAAGGTGGCGTTGATGGTACATTCCGTGCATTTGATGCTAATAATGGAGACGTGTTATGGTCATTTACTGCAGGTTCTGGTTTCCGTGGAGGTCCAGTATCTTACAGTGCTAATGGTCAACAATATATAACAGTACCATCAGGATTAGGTTCATTAGTTATGGGTCTTTTCCCAACATTATGGCCAGAAGTTGCTGATTTTCCAGCAGGTGCGGCTATGATTGCATTTACTGTTAAATAGCCTTTAGGTTATTAAAATAATTAGGCGGGAGAGGTAACTCTTCCGCCTTTTTTTATATTTATTTTTTTGTATATGAATTATAATAATTTTAATTAATAACTATTTAATATTTATGGAGTTAAGAATGATTTTTAGAAGAAATTTAATTTGTAGTTTGGGAGTAACTTTTTTAGGAGCCAATGCATATAATATTATTAAACCTGCTATAGCAGCAAGGCCTTATAAAATTGAGGAAGAAAATATATGTAATAGTGAAGATTTTGTTATTAATCATGAACCTATTAATGATGTTACGGAACAACAAATAGCGGCCGTAGACGAAGTGGTTCATATGTTAAATGTAGGACCTACGGGTTCTCGATTCAGATACGATCCAATGCTTTCAGAAATAGAAGTTGGTAGAAAAATATTATGGAAAGCTACTACTAAAGGTCATAATGTAGAATTTATGGTAACACCCAATAATATTAAATTTAAATCAAAACTGCATAAAAGTGCAGGTTTTACTTTTACTACGCCAGGTATTTATACTTATAAATGTACTCCTCACGTTTCTGTAGGTATGATTGGGGTAGTAGTGGTTGGTAATGATTTATCTAATATGACAGAAGCTTTTGATAATGCTGCATATTATGGGCAGGCTAAAGAGCTAATACAAGATATATTAGGAAGGTTTTAAATCAAATGAAGAAGATTTTATTTATTATTATTTTGTTATCTTTATTGTCATATTCAAAAATTGTGTTTTCTGAGAGTTTAAATGAGATTAATGCAAGAGGTGCATTAAGAGTTTGTTCTTTTTCTGATCGGTTACCTTTTTCTTCAAGGTATGGTGAAGTAAAAGGATTCCAAATTGAATTAGCAGAAGAAATTGTAAAAGAACTTAATGTTGATTTGGAAATTACATGGTTACGATACCGCTTTCACGCTAGAAAAGCTGGCTGTGATATGATGATGGAAGCTGTTTCTAGGGAAAATGATGATGCAGATAAAAGAGATATAGATGGGGCTAAACCCTTAACTAGAGCAAGTGATAGTAAAAAAAGGAAATATCCTCCTAAAGTTTCTATACCAATTGTTAGAATGGAGACATATTTAGTTGGTCCTGAAAAATCTGTACAAGATAAAAATTCATTAAAACTTATAAAAGATATGAATATTGGTGTTATGCGAGGAAGCTGGGCACATATGTTAATGCAGAAAGCAAAGATAAAATATAGGACTAAATTTGTTACTGAAGCAGAATTAATACAAGGTGTTGCAGATGGAGAGGTAGATGCTGCATTTATTTCGTCTCCTCAATATTGGTGGTTTTTAAAAAACAATCCAAGTATAGAATTGAAAGCTATTAGAGATTTTGATTTTACTAGAGATGTATCTTTAAATGTCGGTGTTTTACTTAGAGGAGCTGATGAAATAACAGTAACTAAAATTAATGAAGTTTTAAAACACTTACTGGATAATAATATAATTCAAAACATTTATGCATCCTATGGAATTGAGTATGTTTCCCCAAAGTAGTTTTGTTAAGTTTTTATTAACAGCTTTGTTGTATAGTTTTATGAATTTTAATATTTATGCAGAAGATTTAATATCAATAAAATCTGGCGGAAAAGCTATTCATTGGACTTCTGAAAGTTTTCCTAATTTAGCTATAAATATAATTGACGGTATAGAAGATACTTATTGGTTATCAGTAGGTAATACATTACCTCATGTATTAACCTTTTCAATGCCAAGTAATAAACGTTTTGAAGCTTTATCTTTTAAGGCTGAAAATAGTAATGATCAGGGAACTTGGGCACATCATATAAGAATTTCTTCTGCAGATCCATTTCCTCATATGGGGGGATGGGAAGTAATAGAAGATATTAAACTTCCTAAAACAGGGCAAGAAAAAATCATAGCAATTGATGGGAAAAGAGGAAGATACTTTCGTTTAGAAATTTTTTCAACGCAAGACGAAGCTGCAAGTGAAGCATCTTTTGGTGAGTTTAAAGTTATAGATATTTATACTAGATAATATTTTATTTATTTTCTTCTTCCTCTCCATAAGATGGTTGCTCAGCATCTGGGTCAAAGTTAGTTATAGGTAATTGTTCTCTTCCTTTTTGTTCTAAGGGTTTAGCAGGCGTGGTATATATTAATCTTTCTCTATCTTCTTCATCAGCATTATAAAAAGGATTACCTATTCTTACTTCTTCATTCTTTTCTTCACCTTCTTCCATAGCTTGCTCAAATTTTTCAGCTTCTTCTCTGTTCCAAGGTAAAACATATAATCTAGGTTCATCTAATCCTGG
>DQLC01000097.1 GCA_015660425.1 Alphaproteobacteria bacterium | reverse complement strand
ATATGGTGAATCAAAAAAATAAAAATAAAGAAATAATAAAAATTAATGTAAAAAAAGAATCTAAAATAAAGATAAAAAAAAAATCATCTTTGATCAGACTTACTTATAAAGATAAGCATGCTCTAGAAACTCTACCTGAGATTATTAAAAATTATTTATTAGAAATTAAAATCCAACAAGATATTTTATCTGTAGCTAATTTATTTCAATCTAACCCAGATTTATTTAATATAGCTTCAAGTAAATTAAAAGAAATAGATAGTGAATTAAATCTAGCTGAACAGAAATGGTTAGAATTAGAAATTAAACGTGAAACTTTAGAATTAAATTTAAGTTAATTAAAGTTATAGGAAGAAGTATAAATTTTTTCAGTTTAAATAAAAAACTAGAATCTGATACATATTATATAAACGACTTTTTGTTATGTAGATTGCTTCTTATGAATAATAAAAATTATCCATGGTTTATTTTAGTTCCACGAAGAAATAATGTAACGGAGATTTATCAACTTTCAGAAAAAGATAGACACCAACTGGATTATGAAATAAATAAAATATCAAAAAAATTATCTAAGTATTTTAATGTGGATAAAATGAATATTGCTTCACTAGGAAATATAGTATCGCAGCTTCATATACATGTAATTGTTAGATATAAAAATGATCTATCTTGGTCTGAACCGGTATGGGGAAAATCCAATAGTGAACCATATTCTGAAAATAAATTTTTATAAGTAAAAAAAGACTTTAAGAAGATGTTTGCATATTTATAATGAATTATTACTAGAGCCTACTTTTGAAGAGTTTTTACTAAAATTTTATTGCATAATAATTAATAAAACCTGATATACTTATGAATTTTTATGAAAGGTAAGACTTATGAAATTTAATAAATATAGAAAGCTAGGTAGATTTGGAGCAGATATTGCTCCTATTGGACTAGGTGCTATGTCCTTTACTAATTTTTATGGGCCTTGTGATGATAATCAAGCGCATGATGTATTAACTGCTGCTTTAGATTTAGACTTAAAACATATAGATACATCAAATGTTTATGGTGCTGGAAAATCTGAGGAACGAATAGGTAAATTTCTTTTAAAACAAGGAAATCAGGCAAATAACTTATTTAACATAGCTACAAAAGCAGCTATATTTACTGATCCAGAAACTGGAAAAAGAGGTTTTAATAATGACGGGGTTTATTTAGAAGAACAATTAGATAAAAGTTTAAATAGACTAGGTATAGATTGTGTAGATTTATTTTATGTTCATAGAAGAGACCCCATGATAGAAATAGAAGAAGTTACTGAATCATTATCTAAATTAGTAAAAAAAGGAAAAACTAAATCTATAGGTTATTCTGAAATAGCACCTTCTTCTTTGAAAAGAGCATCAGCTATACATCATATTGCAGCAGTTCAATCTGAATATTCTTTATCAACACGTGCACCTGAAATGGGATTAGTACAAGCCTGTGAAGAGTTAGGTACAGCTTTAGTCGCTTTCAGTCCTGTCGGAAGAACATTTTTAACAGATAAGCCTTTATCGTATGATTTTGCTCAGTCACTAGATTTTACAAAAGTAAATCCTCGTTTTAATAAAAATAATTATGAAAAAAATATAGAGATTAGTAATAAATTTAGAGATTATTCTAAAGATATGGGCTTGGCTACTGCAACATTATCTATAGCTTGGCTTTTAGCTAAGGATAATCACATAATTCCTATTCCAGGAACCAGATCTGTAGCACATTTACATGAATTAGCAGCTGCAATGGAAGTTGACATGACCGATAAAATAATATCTGAGATTGAAAATATTCTTCCTCTGGGATGGGCATATGGAGATAGATATTCTGATGCTCAATGGATAGGGCCAGAGAGATATTAACATTTTATGCCTTATGATAATCAAGCTATGTATAATTTATTATATTTAATTATTTATTTCATATTATATAGATAGAAATTATAAAAAATTTCGATTAATATTAATAAAAGATAACTATAAAAGGTAAATTAAATGGTAAATAGAATAGAAAAAAATGGTCTAAGTATAGATTCAAAATTAGTAGATTTTATTGAATCAGAAGCCATTCCTGGTACAGAAATAGATGCTGAAAAGTTTTGGTTAGGCCTTTCAAAAATTGTAGAGGAATTAGGTCCTAAAAATAGTAGTCTTTTAAATAAGCGTGAAGAATTGCAATCAAAGATAGATAACTGGCACTTATCTAGGAGAGGGCAAGTGCATGATGCTGAAGCATATAAGTCTTTCCTTATTGAAATAGGTTATCTTTTCTCTGATGCAGGAGAGTTTAAAATAGATACTGCTAATGTAGACCCTGAAATATCTAAAGTTTGTGGCCCTCAATTAGTTGTGCCGATTATGAATGCACGTTATTCACTAAATGCGGCAAATGCGCGATGGGGAAGTTTATATGATGCATTTTATGGTACAGATGCAATGGGTGACCTGCCTCCGGTTGGAAGTTATAGTACAGAAAGAGGAGATAAAGTCATTAAGCAAGCTAAGGCGCATTTAGATGAGGTTGTGCCACTTAATGATAATAATTGGGATAATATTATTAGTATTAATGTAAGTGATGGGAAATTAAAATTAGCTTCTACGGCAGGAGCAATTCAGCTTAAAAATATTGACCAATTTATAGGGCACAGGGAAAAGAATAGCTCTATAAGTGAAATAATATTAGTTCAGAATGGTCTTCATATACGTATATTGATTGACCCTAATCATATAATTGGAAAAACGGATATTGCTAATATAAGTGATATTGTTTTGGAATCTGCATTGACTACTATTATGGATTGTGAAGATAGTGTTGCTGCAGTGGATGGTGCAGATAAAGTTTTAGCTTATCGTAATTGGTTAGGCTTAATGAAAGGAGACCTGACAGAAGAATTAGAAAAAGGTGGAAAAAATATAATAAGAAAATTAAATGAGGATATTGCATATACTTCAATTAAAGGTGAGATTGCTTTTTTAAAAGGTCGCTCATTAATGTTAAATAGAAATGTAGGACATTTAATGACTAATCCCGCTGTTTTAGATCATCAAGGCTTAGAAGTTGGAGAAGGCTTAATAGATGCAATGTGTATAACTTTAATTGCAATGCATGATTTATCAAAATCTTCAGGTATACGAAATTCTTTAGAGGGATCAGTTTATATTGTTAAGCCAAAGATGCATGGACCAGAGGAAGTTGCATTTACTGATGAAATATTTTCATATGTAGAAAAAATATTAGAATTACCAGCTAATACAGTAAAATTAGGTATTATGGATGAAGAACGTAGAACAAGTGCCAATTTAAAAGAATGCATCCGTGCTGCAAAATCTAGAGTGGCTTTCATTAATACTGGTTTTTTAGATAGAACAGGGGATGAAATACATACTTCGATGGAAGCCGGACCTTTTTTACGTAAAGGAGATATGAAATCTACAGAATGGATTAAATCTTATGAAGAAAGAAATGTTGATATAGGTTTAGAATGTGGATTACAAGGCCGTGCACAAATAGGTAAAGGTATGTGGGCAATGCCAGATTTAATGGCCGATATGTTGAAACAGAAGATAGCACATCCAAAAGCTGGCGCAAATTGTGCTTGGGTACCTAGTCCTATTGCCGCAACTATTCATGCTATGCATTATCATAAGGTTAATGTTTTTAGTGTTCAGAATAATATTGTTAAGGGCGGACCTAGAGGAAAATTAGAAGATTTATTAAAAATACCAGTTGCAGATGGACACAATTGGTCAAATGAAGATATTGCTCAAGAAATAGAGAATAATGCGCAAGGTATATTAGGTTATGTAGTAAGGTGGGTAGACCAGGGTATAGGTTGTTCTAAAGTTCCTGATATTCATGATATAGGCTTAATGGAAGATAGGGCTACATGTAGAATTTCATCACAAGCGTTATCTAATTGGTTGCATCATAAAATAGTCACAGAAGACCAGTTAATGGAAGCAATGAAAAAAATGGCTTTAGTTGTAGATGGACAAAATATTGATGATAAAAATTATATTCCTATGGCTCCTTCATATGATACTATAGCGTTTAAGGCTGCATGTGATCTTGTTTTTGAAGGAAGAGTTCAGCCCTCTGGTTATACAGAACCAGTTTTGCATAAAAGAAGAATAGAATTAAAGAAAAAATTAAATATCTATTAGAAAGGATATAATATGAGTGTATTAGTTAATTTATCATTTCCAATAAAACAAGAGAAGTTAGATAGTTTTTTTTCTATGATGTCTGAGGCCTTAAAAGATACTAGAGCTTTTGATGGATGTATAAGTGTAAAGACTTATCATGAAGAAGGAAGTTCAAATGTTTTGCTTGTAGAAGAATGGGAATCATTTGAGAAGCAAGAAGCCTATTTAAATTGGAGAGTAGAAACAGGTCTATTGGATGTTCTTGCTGAGTACTTAAGTGGAGAATTAGAGGCTAAAAAATATTTACCTAAAGAAAATGTATAAAATTAAATATTTCTTTAGGTCTTATTTACCCAATCTCTGATATCCCAATTTTTATAAAGAGTCCAAATATAGTCTTTGGTAGATTCCTCTCTTAAGGGATGAATATTATCTTTCTCAGCCTCGTCTATAAATTCTTGAAAAATTTCTTCACTAGGAAACTCTACAACTATCATATATTCTCTTTGAATATTGCCATGAATATTTCTAATAGGTTTCCATCCAGATGATATAACTTTACCACCCTTACCATAAATAATTTTACCTGCCTTAATAGAATATTCTCTATAATCATTCTCTTTTTCAGGTAATAGATTAAATACATTTAAAGCGTAAACCATAATATTCTCCATTTATAAAAAACTTAGTATACATTAATTTTAATTGTGTTTAGAAATAAATAAATTTTTTAATAATATTTGGATATAATTATGGCCTCAGAAATTATGTGGACCCCAAAAAAAGATTTTATGGAAAGTTCGGCCTTGTATAAATTTTCTAAAAAATTGGGCTTTGATTCCTATGCTTATGAGGATTTACATGCTTGGTCTATTAAAAATAAAGGAGATTTTTGGAAAGCTGTATGGGATTTTACTGATGTAATAGGAGATTCTGGGTCTATTAACTTTATATCAAACCCTGATAAATTAATGACTGGTGCCCAATTTTTTCCGGAAGCGAGATTAAATTTAGCAGAAAATTTGTTAAAAGGTAAAGATAATTTTTTAGCAGTGGTGGAAGCTGATGAGTCAGGAAATAGAAAAGAATTTACTTTAAGTAAATTAAAAGAAATGGTCTCTAAAGCTGTAGAAGGATTGAGAGAGATAGGAATCCAACCTGGTGACAGAGTTGCAGCTATTTTACCTAATAGAATTGAATCTTTAGTTAGCCTTTTAGCATCTGCATCTATAGGGGCCATTTGGACTTCATGTTCTCCTGATTTTGGTACAAAAGGTATAATTGATAGAATAGGACAAACCACACCTAAAGCTTTATTTACAACCTCAACTTATAGATACAATGCTAAGGAGCATGATTTTTCTTCTCGTATATCTGAGATAGTATCTTCATTAGAGCATTTAGATTCTATAATTATAGTAGATGATATTAATATTAATAAATTAGAGATAAATTATAATTACACTTTATTTAAGGACTTTGGAAAAAAATCAAAGCTTGAATTTATACAATTGCCATTTTCTCATCCTTCTTATATTTTATACACATCTGGGACTACAGGAGCTCCTAAAGCAATAGTCCATTCAATTGGAGGCACTATATTACAACATTTTAAAGAGCATATATTACATAATGATCTTAGGTCTAATGATAGAATCATGTGGTATACGAATATTGCTTGGATGATGTATCACTGGGTAGTTTCTTCCTTGGGGTGCAAGGCTACTTTGGTGCTATATGATGGAGTCCCTATTATAAAAAAAGATAATGTATTTGATGGTTCACTATTGTGGAAAGTAGCAGAGAAAGAAAAATTAACACATATGGGTATTAGTCCTAAATATATATCCACACTTGAGGACATAAAGGAAATACCTATTAATAAATATAATATTAACAATTTAAGATGGTTGTTAATTGCTGGATCTCCAGTTGCCCCTAGTCAATTTGACTGGGTATATAAAAATATAAAAAAAGATATTGGTTTTGCTTCTATTTCTGGAGGATCTGAAGTATTAGCATGTTTTATGTTAGGTTCACCTTTACATCCAGTTAGGAGAGGAGAATTAACTGTTAAAGGTTTAGGAATGTCCGTGGAAATATTTGATTCTAATAATAATTCTGTAATTGGTGTTCCAGGCGATTTAGTTTGTACAGAGCCTTTTCCTTCTATGCCAATAACATTTTGGGGAAAAGATGGAGATACAAGGTACAAAAATACTTATTTTCAAGAGCGAAATGAAATTTGGACACATGGCGATCTTGCTGAATTAAAACCTCATGGCTCTGCAATAATTTATGGAAGAACAGATAATACATTAAACCCTGGAGGTGTTAGAATAGGCACAGCTGAGATATATAATATTTGTGAGAGATTTAAAGAAATTGAAGATTGTTTAGTCTTTGGTAAGAAAAATAATAATGACGAAGAAATTATTTTATGCATTAAATTATCTAAAAATAGTAAATTAGATAATGATTTTTCTATAATAATTAGAAATATTATAAGAGAGAATGCGTCTCCAAGACATGTACCACATAAAATTTATGAAGTCACAGATATACCTTATACAATGAATGGGAAGCGTGTAGAGGGAGCTGCAAGATGGGTATTAGAAGGAAAAGATGTTCCTAATTTATCTTCTATCTCTAATCCAGAATGTCTTAAACAATACTCAGAACTAAATAATAAAAAAGCTTTATAATTAATTATTAGATAGTACTTGCCATATCTCAAGAGCTTTTTCATAGTTTCCATTAGACAATTCTTGTTCAGCAGATTGAATAGATATAGCTGTTTGCGATTTTGCAGAATAAGAAAAGAATAAAGTTGTAACTAAAGAAAATAAAATTAATAGAAGTTTACAATTATTTTTAAAGATATAATTATATATATGTTTATTATTGAGATAATCAATTAATTATAATATGTAGAGCTATATAGCAAAGCAATGATATATGTGTGGAAGATTTTCATTAAAAAACAAAAAGGCTGTAAAAGATATCTATGATATTGATATTATTCCTCGCTACAATATTGCTCCTTCACAAAAAATATTAATGTTTTCTGGTATAAAATTATATTATATTAGGTGGTCATTTTCTCCAACATGGGCAAAAATTCCTATGAATTTATCTAATGCACGTGAAGAATCACTAAGTATAAAACCTTCATTTAAGAACTGTAAAAGATGTGTTATAATCGCTGATGGTTGGTATGAATGGAAGAAATCTTTAGAACATAAGACTCCATTTTATCATTATATTGATAATAGTCTAATACATATTGCAGGTATTTATAATAATGAAGGTTGTGCAATTGTAACTACTAATTCTAGCAAAAAAATCCTTCATATTCATCACAGGCAACCCCTATTACTAGATAAGTTAGATATTTCAAATTGGATAAAAGGTGAAAAATTATTAAACACTTGTTTGTCTGATAAAGTACAATATTATCCAGTAAGTCAATATGTCAACTACCCTTCTAATAATGGTACAAAGTGTATAGAAAGAATATAAAATTTAATTAATATATATTTATATATTAGGAAATATAAGATGGCTGAAATAAAACCTTTTAAATTAAAAATAAAAGATAATGAAATTGAAGACTTGTATACACGCCTTTCAAATACTAGGCTTCCAGACCAAGCTCCTGGGGAACCTTGGAAAACTGGAACCGATTTAAAATGGTTCAAAAAATTGTTAGAATACTGGAAAAATGATTTTGATTGGAAAACTTCTGAGAGTAAATTAAATTCTTTTCCTCAATTTAAAACAGAAATATCAGATATAGATGTGCATTTTTTGCATTGTGAAGGAAAAGGTAAGAAAAATATTCCTTTATTATTAATGCATGGTTGGCCTGGTTCTGTTTTTGAATTTCTTGATATAATTCCTATGCTTACAGATCCTAAAAGATTTGGAATTCAATCGGATATAGCTTTTAATGTAATTGCTCCTTCTTTACCTGGCTTTGGTTTATCATTTAAAGCTTTTCAAAAACGGTTTGGAGTCGAAGAAATGGCAGATTGCTTAAAAGATTTAATGGTTAAAGTATTAGGGTATGATGAATTTTGTATTCAAGGAGGTGATTGGGGATCTATGATTGGTGCAAGAATTAGTTATAAATACCCAGATAATATTTTAGGCTTGCACTTAAATATGCTTCCTTTAATAAGAAATTATGGGCCTGAGCATATTATGTTGCCCGAGGAACAAGATTATATTGATCAAATAAAGAAATGGAAACCTGAAGGCATGGGATATCAAGCTATTCAAGGTTCTAGGCCGCAAACTTTAGCTTATGCTTTGTCTGATTCTCCATCCGGATTAGCCGCATGGATATGTGAAAAATTTTATGAGTGGACGGATTGTAATGGAAACCCAGAGAATTCACTTAGTTTTGATAAGATGCTTGCTAACATATGTCTTTATTGGTTTAGTGGTGCAATAGGTTCATCTTTTTGGCCATACTATGCTAGAAATAAACGGCCTTGGTTTGTACCTACTGGAGAAACCGTTAAGGTTCCCGTTGGTTATTGTGAGTTTCCAAAAGAAATGCTGCGACCTAAAAAAATACTTGCAGAAAAAACATATATAGATATTAAACGTTGGTCAGAAATGGAGCAAGGTGGTCATTTTGCAGCTTTTGAAAATTCCGAGGTTTTAGCAAAAGAAATGTTTATTTTTTTTAATGAATTAAAATTATAAAATATTCTTTGTAAGACTTATAGTGAAAGCATAATCAAGAGCAATTTCTTCTAGTTGTCCATCTCTTCCTGATTTTCCTCCATGTCCTGCTTGCATTTCCGTTTTAAGTAATAAGATGTTATTATCTGTTTTATAGTCGCGTAATTTAGCTGTATATTTTGCTGGTTCATCAAATAAAACTCTATTATCAGATAAGCTCGTAGTAATTAACATATGTGGGTAATTCATTTTTTTTATATTATTATATGGTGCATAAGAAAAGATATACTTAAAATGGCTTTTATATTTTTTAGCATTTCCAAATTCTTTAAATTCACCAATTGTTAATGGAAGAGAATGATCTAAATTTGTTGTTAAAGAATCTACAAAAGGCACAGCCATTATAATACCTAAGAATAAATCTGGAGCTTGGTTTGCTACGGCACCCATTAGTAGTCCTCCTGCACTTCCTCCCATGCCTATAATTTTATTTTTTGATGTGTATTTATTTTTTATTAAATAATTTGCTACGGCAATGTAATCTTTAAAAGTATTATTTTTATTAAGCATTTTACCTTCTTCCCACCATTTCATACCTCTTTCCATTCCTCCTCTTATATGGGCTGTTACCCAAATAATATTTCTATTAACGAGGCTTAATCGCGTAGAAGAAAATCCTGCTCCCATGGAGCTTCCATAAGAACCATAACCGTAAAGCAAAACATTAGAAGATCCATCTAATTTACTATCTTTATGACGAGTAATTGTTAATGGTACTTTGCGCCCATCGTGAGAGAGACATTCTAATCTTTCAACTATATAGTTACTACGGATATGACCTGATGGAACTTCTTGTTCTTTAATTAGTTTTTTCTTCTTATTCTTTAGATTATATGAGTATACTCTTTCTGGGGTTTTTGGGGAATTATAAGAAATAAGAATATTATCCGTGTCTCTATTTTTTTGTGCTAAAGAGATTCCAGGGCTATACACTTCTTCATCAGAAAAAAGTAATTCTTCTTCTATGTTAGTATTTAAATCCCTAACAAAAATTTTAGGTAAAGCATTGACTGTCTCGGATCTTATCATCCAATTATTTAGCATGGTAATCCCTCCAACTAATACTTCAGTTTTTGCAGGTACAACATCTTCCCAATTATTAGTTTTGTTATGTAAGCATTTACAAATTTTAAAATCCTCAGCTTTATCATTAGTATGAATATAAAAATACTTTCCCCATGAATTTAAAGAATAAATAATTCCTTCCTTAGCTTTTTTAAATAATTTTGGTTTGGGCAAGATATCATTTGTAGGGAAATAATATATTTCTGATGTTGTGTGATCCCCAGAAGAAACTATGAAATATTTTTCATCCGAACTAATACCTAGTCCAAGAGTAAAACGTTTATTTTTTTCTTCAAAGATTAAAACATCATTTTTAACAGGTGTTCCAATTTTATGTCTAAATACTGTTTTTGGCCTATGATTATTATCTAATTTTGAATAAAAAATATATTTATCGTCTAAGCTAAAAACGATATTTCCAGACGTTTCAGTTATTTTAGAAGAAACAAGCTTGTTATCAGATATTTGTCTTATATATATTGTGTAATATTCTGAACCTTTAAGATCTAAAGAGTAACCTAATAGTTTATCATTATAGCTAACTGTTAGATCTCCAATCCCAAAATACTCTGAATTAGATAATTTATGCTCTTTATTACCATCCCAATATACTTCTGCATTTTTTAAATTTAGTTTTCTTCTAAGTTTTATAGAATAATTTCCAGACTTCGTTGTTTTAGTCCAATATTCATAATTTTTGTCTTTGAATGGCAGGCTAATATTATCTAATTTAATTCTTCCTTTCATTTCTTTAAACAATTCTTTTTGCAGGGGTCTTATTTTTTTAAGATGATATTGAGTAAATTTATTTTCTGCTTCTAAATACTCTCTAACATCTTTATTTAATTTTGAACTATTTTTTAAAACTTCAAGAATATTTTTTTGGTGTATCCAGCTATAATTATCTTCCCATTTTATTCCATGACATTCTTTGATTTCTTTGATTTTTTTAAGTATTGGAGCTTTCATGATATCCTATTCAAATATTATTAATATTGATTACTAAAGTAGTGTAAAATAGATTAATGTAAATATTGTTTTTTAATATTCTACGGGGAAAAGTTAATGAGGTTAAGACAAATTGCTATAGCTAGTTATAACTTAAATGAATGTGAAAGAATACTTAATACAGAATTAAAAATAAAAACTGCTTATAGAGATGAAGAAGTTGAAAAATATGGTTTAAATAATATTGTTTGTCCTATAGGAGGTGAATTTTTAGAAGTTGTTTCTCCTTATACTACTGATACTACGGCAGGTAGATTTATAGATAAGAAAAAAGGTGCAGCAGGTTATATGACTATTTTTCAATGTGAAGATTCACTTGAAAGAAGAAAGTTTATCGAAAGTAAAGGAATTAGAGTTCTAAATGCTTTTGATAATAATGGAGATTTCATTAATAATCAGTTTCATCCTAAGGACTTACCTGGAGCTTTATTAGAAATAGATTCTGTAACTAATACTAATTATAAGGAAAAATATGCTGATTGGCCTCCTGCAGGTCCTAATTGGAGACAAAAAATAGATGAAAAATATGTGCAAGGTATAGTTGGAGTAACAATTGCTGCTGAGGACCCTAATAACTTAAGTAAGTTATGGTCTGAGGTTTTAGATAGTAAATTAATAGTTGAAAATAATTGTCTTAGTATTGTTTTAGAAAATGCTAATATTACATTTGTACAAGCTAAAAGTGATTATACAGATTTAGTAGGTATTACAATAAAAGCATCACAGAAAAGATTAAATATAGGAAAAAATATTAAAATTCTTGGGTTGGATATTAATTTTATATAATTATCTAGGTGTACACTTATTTGTTATTACTTGAGTTAATAAAGATTCTTTGCATTTTTCCCAATCTGCAAGTCCTTTATCAAAAGGGTCAAAATATCTAATACTAATAAGTATAGCTATAAGAACACAAAGTATTATTCCAATTTTAGACATACTGTTTACTCTTTTCATAAAGGTATGTTAAATTAACTATAGAGGAGGGTATAAAATATGGCTAAATATTATTTTCTTATTACAATCTTTTTTTATAGCTCTTTAGCATTATCAGACTCAGATACTGTATTAAATAAGCTGATTCATACTAACCAATGTATAAAATGTGATTTTTCTAATTTAGAGCTTAAAGGAGTTAAATTTTGGAGAGCTAGTATTATGCAGTCTAATTTTAAAAAAACGAATTTATCTAAAAGTAATTTTCAAAGTTCAAACTTCTCAAATTCAGTATTTAATGAAGCCTTATTAATAGGTGTCCAGTTTCAGGCAGCAAATTTAAATAATACAAATTTTGAAAACGCAAGAGCTACTGCTTCAAATTTTATTGGTGCATTTTTAATAAAAGCAAATCTTAATAATTCTGATTTTAGAGGTTCAGATATGCAGGCCGTTCAATTTACAGAAGGGGAAGCAATTAATTCTGATATGAAGGCCATTAATTTTACAGGTGCAAATTTATCTAATAGTAATTTTAGTGATTCAAATTTTACAGGTGCAAATTT
>DQLC01000074.1 GCA_015660425.1 Alphaproteobacteria bacterium | reverse complement strand
TCAAGTTGAGGTTTGTCAAAACCAATGCCACGACGATTACCTTCACTACAATAATTACAAGTATTGAAAGTGTTAATTGTTTCTGGCTTAAGATACTGAATACCTCCATAATTCCCATTTTGTATATACATCTGCATTATTTTAGCAACATCATTAGCATTTCCAAAAAGACCAGCATGACCCGCAACGCCACCAAGCATAGCAGCAGTCATATCATGTACATATCCAACTACTTCTTGATTTCTAAAATATACGTCAATTTCAGTAGGTGCAATATTTTCAATACTTATAGAGTTTGCAGGATTAAACATAAAGGAGTTTGCACCAATTGAATTAAAGAAGTGCTTACGGGATAAATTATCTAAATCACTAGAATAATAATCTTCAATATATTCCTGTAAAATTAAATAAGGTAAGTCACTGTATTTATACCTTTCATCAATTAGTTTACTTTCTTTAATTTGATTTAAGATTGTGTCTTTGTATGATGATAGTAGGTATAGATTATTATTTATTTTTAAAGTAAACTCTTTGTCTCTTTTAGTATTATATAAATGTTTTTTTAGATTTCCGCTAATCGTATCTATAGTTTGTTTATAAAAAGGAATCCATGCTTGAAAATATGAAAAATGAGACAACATCTCTTTTATAGTTACATCAGACTTATTAGTGCCATTATAGTGGGGTAATATTTCTTTTAATTTAGAGTCAATAGATATTACATTATTATCATAAAGTTTCATCACCAATGGTAATGTAACTAATATTTTAGTTAGAGATGCTAAATCATATTTAGTAGTAGAATTTACAATATTATCTTTATCATACCTTAACTTCCCATAACTCTTATCAAAAACAACTTTTGAGTTCTTTGCTATGATTAATTGTACGCCAGGAGTCATCATAGAGTCAATAGATAAATTAACAATAGAATCAATTCTATTTATCTTTCTTGAATCTATATTTACAGATTCAGGCAGGCCATATGATAATCTGTTGATTATAGAGGTTTTAATTCCATCACCTACTTTAAATTTATCTACAATGCTAACAGGAATTACACCATTAAATGATATTGATCCAAAAATCATTTGAGCAGTTTTTTCTTGAAAAATCTCATCATTTTGATAAGATAAAATAACACTCTTAAATGTATTAATATTTAAAACTTTGTTTAAACTGTAAGGTTTGGCAAAAATTGCAAGAATTGTATTTTTAGATTTACTTATTTTATCTATCCATAGAAGTTCTTTTGATTTAAAATTATATTGATCCCAAGGTGTCTTGCTTGGCTGATGAAGACCTATAATTACTGTATTATACTCTGTTAGTTTGTCCATCAAATCATTTATGGTTTTAAAATCACTAATCTTTATATAATCAACTGATGAATACTTATTTAAATAAGTATTAAAAGTTTCTCCAGAATCACTTCCGGTTTGAATATGAACAATTTTATTATTATTTAAGCTTAAGATTGGAGTAAACTGTTTATCATTTTTAAGCAGTGTAATTATATTAGAAACAACTTCCTCTTTCAAGACGTTATCATTAATTGGGTTTAAGTCTGAAATTAGGTTATTTGTGTCTATTGGTTTATATCGATTTAAACCAACTTTATATTTTGCTTTTAAAATTTTCTTAACTGAATGTTGAAGTCTTTTTTCAGAGATCTCATTGCTTTTATAAGCATTAACTATTGAAGAAATACCTGTATTTATATCTCCTGACATTAAAAGAACATCATTGCCTGCCTTAAATGCCATTAAATCGATATTTTCCTTATCATAACTTGTCACTCCTTTCATTCCAAGCGCGTCAGTAATAATAAGCCCTTTAAACTTTAATCTATCTTTTAATAAGCGAGTTACAATTTTTTTTGACAATGATGAAGGAAAATCAGTATTTGACTCTAAGCTAGGCACATTTAAATGAGCAATCATTACTGCCCCTAAACCTTGCTTAATTAATGTTTTGTAGGGATAAAGCTCAATATCCATTATTCTTTTTTTCTTAAATCCTATGGTAGGTAAAGTCTCGTGTGAATCTTTAGATGTATCTCCATGGCCTGGGAAATGCTTAGCACAAGCTAATATCCCCTCTTCTTGCATTCCTTTAGTAAAAGATACAGCTTTATTTGTTACGTTAAATTTGTCTTCGCCATAAGACCTATTTCCAATAATTGGATTATTAGGGTTTGTATTAATATCTACAACTGGAGCAAAATTTATATGAATACCCATTCGTTTGCAATGTTTGCCAATGCTTTCTCCTACTCTTTCAAGAAGAGAATTGTGTTTTATAGCACCTAAGCTCATGTTCCAAGGGAATTTTATGGTTGAATCAATACGCATTTTTAACCCCCATTCACCATCAATCCCAATTAATAATGGAATATTGCTTATGGATTGCATTTTATTTATTGTTTCTGCCATCTTTAGAGGTGATCCGTTAGATAAGATTATTCCACCTATTTTATTTTCAGAGATTTGCTTATAAATTAAATCCGTGTTGTCATTTTTAGTCATTAATTGTAGAACAAATAGTTGTGCAACTTTTTCTTTAAGTGTCATTGAGTTGTATAAACTATCAACCCAATGTTTTTGATCTTGATGATTTTCAGCTTTTAGAGGATCCTTTTTTTGTGAAAAAAGGAAAGAGCAATAAAAGAATGCTATTAAAAAAATGTAAAACCTATTTGACATTTACCTATACTCAATTATTTTATAAGAATCGACTATGCCAGCTATTCTTAATACTTGTTTTCCAGTGATTATTATATTCAAAAATGTTAGAGACTAAATTATTAAAAACTATGGTATTCTTATTTATAGATTTGCTTTTGATTAAAGTCTTAAAGTCAGTGAGAGAGGTGAATTTAATTGTATTAGCAGTTTTATATGTGATATTTCTTCTATCAAGTAAATCTACTTGATATTTCTTTTCTATAAACTGTATAAAACCTACCGATGCATCAATTGAACAACCAGATACCTCAAAATCTTTATCAACAGCAATGATAATAAACCTGTTATACTTAATTTGAAATGCAGATTTAAAAGATTTTTTATGTGATGTCCATGATTCTAAAAACGTCT
>DQLC01000065.1 GCA_015660425.1 Alphaproteobacteria bacterium | reverse complement strand
TTCTTTTTTGGATATACCTCATCTAGATTTGATGCATCATAAAGCCTTCCATCTTTCATTACCATTTCAACTGTATTTGAATTCCTTATATTATCCAAAGGATTTTTACCTAAGATAACTAGATCAGCAAGTTTCCCTTTTTCTATGCTTCCAAGATCATCTTCAAGACCAATTGCTTCAGCTCCAAGTATACTTGAAACTCTAAGAGCATCATGTTCTTTCATACCTCCTGATTGTATACTCCATAACTCCCAATGATAACCTAGCCCTTGTAATTGTCCATGAGATCCTACTCCAGCAATTCCGCCAGCTTCAACAAGATCCTTTACAAAAACACCATGATCTTCAAAAACATGTTCTTCTTTCATAAACCATCCTGCATTTCTTCTTCTTGACAATGCATCTAACTCTGATTTTGGAGTATAGAAATTAAGTTTTGGGTCTCCATTTACATTTTCAGTTGCATAATAGTAATTTTCAGCCCATGGACCGCCATATGCTACAAGTAATGTTGGAGTATAAGCCGTTTTTGATTCTGCAACTAATTTGGTAAAATCACCATATAATGGATAGACAGGAAAACTATGTTCATGTCCTGGATATCCATCTATAATTTGAGTAATATTTAATTTAATATCCAATGCTCCTTCAGTGGTAGGCATTAATTCCTGTTCTCTAGCCGCTTGAATAATCCATTGCCTATGTTTTCTATTACCCGTCCTATACATTTTAATTGTTTTAGTATTGTAGTATTCAGAATACTTTTTAAGAATTTTTCTAGCTTGTTTTAAGCTCTTAATATTATATGCCCAATACCCAACTCCTGGACCTGTTGAGTAAATTCTAGGTCCATGAATCATTCCTGCATCAACCATGTCTGCATAGGTTAACACATCAGATGTAGCTGTTTGAGGATCTCTTGTAGTTGTAACTCCATATGCTAGATTAGCAGCATATACCCAAACTTGATTTTTATGCATACCCCATGAAGGCCACATATGTGCATGTGTATCAATAAACCCAGGAACAATTGTTTTTCCAGTGAGATCAATTACTTTATATTTTTTGTTCTTTTCAATTGATCCTGTTTCAGCCACATTTAAAATTCTATTGTCTTTAATTAAAATATCTCCATTTTCAAAAATCTCATATCCATTCATTGTAATAACTCTTGCATTTTTTAATAAAACATGACCTTTTACATTGTCTTTTTTAGAATATACAGCTATTCTAATTTCTTTAGCTTCATATATTTCTTCATCATCATCTTCTTCATCTTCTTCATCATCTTCTTCATCTTCATCTTCTTCTTCTTCATGCTCTTCTTCAAATTTTGTTGCATCATCTATATCATATGTAAAAAATGCATTTCCAAGAGACCAGTATACTTTTTTAGCATTAACACTCCAACTTGGAAATTCTCCTCCAATTTGTGTTAGTTTTTTGGCTGGAAATGAAGCATCCTCTGCATTTGATAATTTTATTGTAATGGTTTCTCCTCCGTACTTTGGTACAGTAAATGTGTAAATTTCATTATGAATATGTGCTATAGCTTGATCACCTTCAGGGGCCATTAAAATTAAATCTGCAGTTGAAGGTTTAGTTGCATTATAGGTTTTGATACCAGTTACCTTTATAATCTCTTTTTCATCAGTGCCATCCCAACGCATAGAAATAAGACCTTTTGATGAACTATATAAATAGATTCTTTCATTTCCTTTTACAAAATGAGGATTTGATCTTCCTTTAGATTTTTCTATGACTTTTGTATTTCCACCATTTGCAAAAATCCAACATATTTCATTTGCTGATTTAAATGAATTAGGACCAGTTGAATCCATAAAATTCTGAGCTGTACCTTTCATAAATACAATTCTATTTGATGCATTGTTCCATGTTGGTTCAGAATAAAATCCAGATTCTGTAGTTAATTTAATTGGCTTTGGTTTGCCAGTGATATTAACTTTATAGATATTTCCGCCATCTCTTTCATCCCATGTAACAAATGCAACGTAGGTTCCATCACTATTCCATGAAGGCATAGCTTCAGTCATATTAAACTTTGTTAGTCTTTTTGGAATACTATCAGAAAGACTCATTAAATACAATCTGTCAAATGCTGTAAATACAACTTTTGATCCATCTGGAGATACTTTTAAATCTCTAATTTGAGTGGCCTTAATTTTATCGACATCTTCGATTGGATAGTTAAATTTAACTAATGGTCCAAGATCATAATTTTCATTAACTGCAAAAGGAATATTTACTGCATCATCTCCATTAATAGGTAATGAGTAGAATTTTCCACCATATGAAGCTATTAGGTTTTGACTATCTGGTGTGAATGACATTGCAGGTAAAACTCCTAATGCTGCTGGGGATTCTTGATCATCTCTTTGTACTGGATAGGCTAGCCACTTTTCATCTCCACTTTTTAAATCTCTAATAATTAATCCAGTTTGGTCATTATATCTAGTACCATAAACCAACCACTTTCCATCTGGGGAAAGTGTTGGAGAAAAGGCAGAACCATATCTTGATGATTGCGCTTCAATTTCTCCAGTCTCTCTATCATATGTTGCTAATTGATATTGAGGAAAATTAGCATTATACTGCCAGGAGTTTGATCTGTTGGCATACCAAATATATCTATCATTTTCTCCAAATGTTGGCTCAACAATTTTAAGTGATTTAGGTTCTTTAATTAATTCAGTTCCACTACCACCATCTCTATGATGAAGATGTAATTTTAGATTTCTTTTACCCTTTGCAACTACAATATATTCTCCATCATTAGTCCATTCTGCTGATTGCATGTCATTTGTATTTCCTTTAGTTACTTGTAATGAATCTCCAGATTGGATATTTTTTATCCATGCATTATACCCACCAGTTCTGTCAGAAACAAATAATATATCACCACCATCAGGTGAAAATTTAGGATGAGAATCATAAGCCATTCCAGAAGTAAATCTTTTTGCTTTACCTCCTGCTATTGGCATTGTATATATATCTCCTAAAAGATCAAAAGCAATTGTGTTGCCATCTGGACTAACGTCAAGAGACATCCATGTACCCTCAGTAGTATTTATGTTGATTGTTCTACCGGACTCAAGAGGAAGTCCTTTTTTCTTTTTTTTCTTTGATTTAGTTGTATCTGCTTTTTGAACTACAGTTTGTTGTTGAGAAGATATTTCAATTGAATAAAAAATTAAAATAAATATTAATAGATATTTTTTCATGAGATAGTTGTAAATAGTTTAGAATTAAATCTACAAAAAATTATACATATTAAAATCGACAATAATGATTTCATTGCATTTCTTAAAATAATATTTTTAACTAGTCTAGTAAGCTTATTAGAAAAGCATATTCCATCGCAGTTTCTTTATATGCTTCAAATCTTCCAGAAGC
>DQLC01000027.1 GCA_015660425.1 Alphaproteobacteria bacterium | reverse complement strand
TTGATTACCAGATGATAACAGATACCTTTAATTATTTAGCTTCCACTATACATCCTAGCAGTATATGATGATATACCCATGTTTTAGATGTATACTCTTCTCCCAACTATATTTCACCTAATTGTATAGGTCTGTGTAGGTCTATAGATAGGTTTAACTTCTGCATATATAGAAAACTGCTACTAAAAGCATTTGATGGTCTTGTGTTATATGTGTAGATATTTGGCTTCTACTCTACAATATATGGTGTTTTGTAGAGTATGGTTAAATAGTGGTATCCCCTAGGAGAATCGAACTCCTCTTTCCAGGATGAAAACCTGGTGTCCTAACCGATAGACGAAGGGGACACATATTAGATGATATATAATCAGTATTAAAACTAGTCAATACTTTTAATAAATTTAAAATTTTTAACAATTTATTCACAATAACATATAAAGTATGTATTAGTATTACATAAATTATACTTTGGAGCATGTTATGAAGATTAAAAATATTATTATAAAACTTTGTTTAATTCTTGTATTTACTTTTAGTAGTACATCTATTGTTTATTCAAAAGATGTTATTAAAATTGGTACATTATTGCCATATTCAGGAGTCTATACAGTACTTGGAGAAGAGATAACAAATGCCATGATTTTAGCATTTGATGAGGTAAACAATTCTATTAATGGTCATATTATAGAGCTCATAAAAGGTGATACAGAGGTTAAACCAAATATAGCACTGCAAAAAGCTAGAAAATTAATTTCATCAGATAAAGTTGATATTCTTGTTGGCCCAGTGTCATCATCAGTTGCATTAGCTATTAGAGATATAGTAGTTCAATCTAAAACACCACTTATTATTCCTAATGCTGGTGCTAATGTGCTAACTGGAAAAAAATGTTCTAAATTCATTACAAGAATATCTTTTTCTAACTATCAAATAAATGCTCCTATGGGAACATGGCTAGCAGAACATGGAATAAAGTCTGCTTTTTTACTTGCACCTGATTATGCAGCTGGAAAAGAAATGATGGCAGCCTTTAAAATTACATTTGAAGAAGCTGGAGGTAAAATATTAGGTGAAGAATATACACCTTTTAGAAAAACTAAAGATTTTGGTCCTTATTTAGCAAGAGTAAAGAGTAGTGGTGCAGACGCCGTATATGTTTTCTATGCGGGAGGAGAGGCAATTAATTTTATTAAGCAAGCTTATTCTTTTGGGCTAGGAGAAGTAATGAAGTTGACAGGAGCTGGTTGGACAACATCACCTTTATTTATTCCTGCACAAAAAGAAGCTGCAATTGGTTTTATAGGAAGTTTAAATTATGTACCTTCAATAAACACAGACGCAAATAAAAACTTTATAAAAGCATATAAAAGTAAATTTGGAAGAGCTCCTTCTGAATTTGCTGTCCAAGGATATGATTCTGGCAAGGTAATAATTGAAGCAATTAGATCATTATCTGGATCTATAAAAGATAAAGATAAGCTTGCAGAAGCAATAAGGACTATATCCATTACTGGCCCTCGTGGTCCCTTAACAATTGATCCAAAAACTAATAATGTAATACAAAATATATATATCTTTGAAGTAGTAAATGGTGAACAAGGACCTGAGCTTAAGGTATTAGACACAATAGAGGCAGTTAAAGCTCCAGGAGAAGGTTGTAATCTTTAGGCAATTAATATGATACTAATACAATTTTTGAATGCTCTTCAGTTCTCAATGACTTTGTTTCTACTGGCTGTTGGATTAACTATAATATTTGGGTTAATGAAAATTGTTAACTTAGCGCATGGGAGCTTATATATGGTTGGTGCATATATTGGCTTATCAATTTTTAATTATACAGAATCTTTTTGGCTTGCTTTAATATTTGCGCCTATTCTTACAGCATTAATTGGAGCTTTCTTATATACTCTTTTATTTAGACATATTCAAAATGCTGACCCTATGAAACAAGTATTATTAACATTTGGGCTTATTTATATAGGTTTGGATTCAGTCAGATTATTATGGGGGACAATGAGTCATTCTATATCAGCCCCTAGCATATTATCAAATCCAGTATTGCTAATCGATGAACCTTATCCGGCCTATAGATTATTTGTTATTACTATAGGATTGCTCGTTCTTTTTTCTTTATATTTTATTTTAGAAAAAACTAAAATTGGGGCAAAGGTTAGAGCATCTGTGGATGATCCAGAAACTGCTCAGTTGCTTCAAATAAATACAGACAAAATATTATTTTACACTTTTGCACTAGGTTGTGGTTTAGCAGGACTAGCAGGAATAACTGTTGCACCCATTCTTGGGGTAGAACCAGGTATGGACATGGAAGTATTGGTATTGACTCTAATTGTTGTAGTTGTAGGAGGTCCAGGTAGTCTTAAAGGTGCGTTAATTGGCTCTTTATTAATTGGTTTTGTAGATAGTTTTGGTAAAGTATATATTCCTCAGTTAGCGCAGATTATTATTTATGCTGTTATGGCTCTGACCCTATTATTTAAACCAGATGGGCTATATAAAAGATAATGAGAGCTGTAAACTATAATCCAAAATTAAGATTACAATTACTTCTTATATTGTTATCAATTTCTATTATAGCAAATATATTTGGTAGTTACTTTACAAGATTTTTTATTGCTGAAATTACTATACTTTCTATTTTTGCTATAAGCCTAGATTTTATAGCATCTAGAGGAGGAATGGTTTCTTTAGGTCATGCAATGTTTTTGGGAATAGGAGCCTATTCAACTGCTATTTTGAGTATTAATTATGGAATAAGCCCCTTATCTTCAACTTTATCTACTTTTATAATAGGTGTTGTAATAGGTCTTATTATTGGCTATTTTATTGTGTTTTTAGATGGAATATTTTTTATAATGGTTACTTTAGCACTTGGAGAAATGTTTAATGCATGGGTTTTTACCAGTGATTTTTTAGGTGGTTCTGATGGTATATCAGGTATTATTCGTCCTGATTTTTCTCAAATAGGTATAGATATGAATAATCCTCTTACCTTCTCGTTCTATGTAATTTTATGGTTGTTAGGTATTTATTTTTTGTTAACAAAAATTACAGATGCACCATTAGGAAGAAATTTGGATGCCATAAGACAAAACTCCCATAGAATATCAGCAATTGGTGGATACACTAAAGCATATAAGGCAATAGCTTTTAGTTTATCAGCTGGAATAGCTTCTATTGCTGGTTCTTTATATGTTCAATTAAATGGTTTTATTTCTCCAGAATTAACTCATTGGACAGTTTCTGGTGAAGGTTTAATAATGATTATTGTTGGAGGTATAGGATCAATTTCTGGCGCTATTTTAGGAGCAACAGTAGTTCATATTATCCAACATGAATTATCTAATATAATTAATTGGTGGATGTTAGTGATAGGTTTTGGTTTTATATTTATAGTATTATTTATGGAAGATGGTCTTTGGGGATTACTTGAACGCATACAAAAGAAATTAAAGTAAAAATTATGTTGTTATCTTTAAATAATATTAATAAAAGTTTTGGAGCTATAAAAGTACTAAATAATGTTAATATTATTTCTGAAAGAAAAGAATGCATTGGGATAATTGGTCCTAACGGGGCAGGAAAAAGTACTTTATTTAAAGTTATTTCAGGAAATTTAAAACAGGATACAGGAGATATATTCTTTAATAATACAAATATTACTAATTTCAATACTGAAAAAAGGGCTAGATTAGGTATATCTCAAAGCTTTCAAAAAAATTCTTTATTTCCAGAAATGACCGTAAAAGAAAGTTTAACGTTAGCTCTGACACATAAGTATAACGTATCATTTAATATTTTTAATTCGTTAGTAAACAATAAAAACATAAATACAGATGCTATAAATATAGCGAAAGATATAGGGCTTTCAGATTATTTAGAAACAAAATCAGACAATTTAGCCTATGGCTTACAGAGACAACTTGAATTAGGTATTGCAATTGCTTGTAATCCAACCTTGCTTTTACTAGATGAACCTACTGCAGGGATGAGTCCCCAAGAAACTAAGGAAATTATAAAGCTAATAAAAAAACTATCTATTAATTACTCAATTATAATAGTTGAGCATGATATGGAAGTTATATATGAATTAGCAAAGAGAATATATGTTTTAGATAGAGGGTCATTAATATTTGAAGGTGATTCAAAATCTGTTAAAAATTCTGAATTAGTACAACAAAAATATTTAGGAATATAAAAGTTATGCCTATTCTTAAGCTTAATAATGTTAATACCTATTATGGTAAAAGTCATATTCTTCAAGGAATTACATTTAATTTAGAGAAACCTGGTTGCTTAGCTCTTTTAGGAAGAAATGGTGCTGGTAAAACTACTACATTAAGATCTATAATGAATTTAACAAAATTATCATCAGGTGATATAATATTTAATAACAATAACTTAAATAACTTATCTACATATAAAATTGCTAGATTAGGGCTAACTTTAGTTCCTGAAAATAGAGGAATGTTTTCCTCTTTAAGTGTTGAAGAAAGCTTAAACATAGTTGATGGTAATATTAAAAATGATAAATGGAATAAAGAAAAAGTTTTAGAATCTTTTCCTCAATTAAAATTAAAATTAAAAAATAATTCCTCTAGTTTATCTGGAGGTGAACAACAAATGCTTGCTATTGGAAAAGCATTATTAACAAACCCAAAGCTAATATTATTAGATGAACCCACTCAAGGACTTGCTCCTAATATTGTTATTCAGCTTAGTAATATATTTAAAGATATTATAAAAGAAGGTATTTCACTTTTAATAGTTGAGCAAAACATTAATATGGCTATAGATCTTGCTAATCAGGTCTCAATAATAGGTAAAGGGGAGACAAAGTGGACTGGTAGTAAGGAAAGCTTTCTAAAAAATATAAACCTACATAAAGAATGGATAGGAATATAATTATTGTCTTAATTCTACATATTCATAACCTATTTCAAGACTATTAATTCCCCTACTAGGTGGCGCTATCCAACCTGCAGTTTTATTAACTTTTGTAACCTGCACCATTAAACTTTTAATAAATTCTTTATCACCTTCAGATGGAAGCCATGAATTTACTTTAGAATCAAATTCATTTTTAGTTATAATTATACCTTCAGGATTAGAATCTATTCCAGCCCATATTCCAATATTTCTTCTAAATCTTGTAGAAGGTAGTGTAAAAATAATATCATATCCAGCTTTTTTAATTAATCTATTCCACCTCTTTAACCCAATTTCACAGTCAGTTACATAAGATCTTCTTGTAATCTCATTCATTGCATTTCTCATAGGAATAGTTTGTTCTACTAATGTGTTTTCTAATGAAAGTCCTTCAAATGTGAAGCTATTATTTTTTTCAGAATGATCTTTATATCTCATTTCATCAGGCCTACCCTTTAAACCATTCGCAAAAGCTGTTGCAGAGTTGGATGATATTTCAGAGCCAAATAAATCTAAAGAAGATGAAAACCAAAAATTTATATATCTTTGTATTGTCTGTAGATCGACAACACCAGCATTTCTAATTGCATCTATAGAATCTGACTTCAGCGCATTCATTACTTCTAAAGTTTTTTGTATCATCCTGGTAATTCCTGTCTCACCTACTTGCATATGATGAGCTTCTTCCGTTAGCATAAATTGACAGGTCCTAGCTAAAGGATCAAAACTACTTTCTGCTAAAGATTTTAACTGATATTTACCATCTCTATCTGTAAAATATGTAAACATAAAGAAACTAACCCAATCTGTAATTGGTTCATTAAAAGTTCCTAATATTCTTGGGTTATCTATATCTCCAGAATTTCTTTCTAATAATCCTTCAGCTTCTTCCCTACCATCTCTGCCAAAATAAGCATGTAAAAGATAAACCATAGCCCATAAATGTCTACCTTCTTCCACATTAACTTGAAACAAGTTTCTTAGATCATATAGAGATGGACAAGTTTTTCCAAGTTCTCTTTGTTGCTCAACTGATGCTGGCTCTGTGTCGCCTTGAGTAACTATTAATTTCCTTAAAATTGAACGATAATCACCGGGAACCTGCTGCCATACAGGGTCACCAATGTTATCACCAAAGTGTATTTTTCTATCTGACACCTTATCATTTAAAAAAATACCCCATCTGTATTCAGGCATTTTTACTTTGCCGTATGTAGCCCAGCCATCCGCATCTACAGAAGTAGCTGTTCTAAGATATACATCAGATGTCTGAAACCCTTCAGGTCCCATTTCTGTCCACCAGCTTTTAAACTTTGGCTGCCAATGTTCTAAAGCTCTTTGTAGTGATAAATCATTACTTAAGTCTACATTGTTAGGTATTTTTTCTTTGTAATTTAATTTAGTCATAATTTACACCCTTTTGTTATCAAATTTTGCTCGTGTCCCTGTACCAAATAATTTTAAGGCACCTTCTTCACTCACTGCATTTGGCCTATTAAATATCCAGTTTTGCCAAGCAGAAAGTCTTCCAAAAATCTTAGTCTCACAAGTTTCTTTTCCTGGAAAACGTAAATTTGCCTCTAAACCTGTCAAAGCATCAGGAGAAAAACTTGTTCTTTCTTCTAGACTTAATCTAATTTCTTCTTTCCAATCTAGGTCATCTGGAATGACAGTAATTAATTCTTCATTATAGGCTTTTTCAGCATTCATTTTCTTATTAATTAATTTACGTAAAGTATTTAATTTTGGTTTATTATTATTAAATCTTGTAGCTAATCTTGTGAGACCATTTACCATTTCTAATGATGCAAAATTTAAATCACTTAAAGATATATAAGGTCCTTTAATAGTATCTGCGGCTAAAGAATTATTAAGCATATAGGTTCTATCTGCACAAAATAATAATTCTGCTAAAATTCCAGAGAAACAACTTTTATTGTCTATGATTGTAAATATTGATCTTGATGATAGATCTAGTCTTGATAAAGTTCTTCTAAGAAATCCTATGGTTTCATTAATAAACCAATTATTTTTATTATTTTCAAGGATATTTGTAACATTTAATATGTTATCTGTATCTCCTTCTGATGTAATAGTAAAAACTCCTACCTCTAACTCATTTGTTCTTAAAAGAAGAATTAAATCTTCTAATTCCCTAGCAAATTTTAATGGCCACCATTCACATCCTAACTTTTCAGCTTCATTAGGTGTAATAAGATTGTTATCTCCAGGTCCTATAATATGTATATTAGCAATACGTCTTTCTTTATCTATTTTTGATAAGACAGATTCATAATTAATACCTTCATCACTAATTATTCTATTTAATTTATGTAACTTTACGCCATTTGTGCCATTTCTTAATTTTACGCTATTAGATACCTCTATAACACGTTCTTCAATTAAATTATCAAATCTAGATGGTGGAGCTATATAATCCACTAATTTCCATTCAACTGCCTTCTTACCTCTTATTCCATCAGCATTTGTACAAAATATATCCGCTAAGTCTTTCCTTACATTTCTTTTATCTATTAATCTTGTGACACCTCCTGTGCCAGGTAAAACTCCTAATAATGGAACCTCAGGCAAACTAACAGTACTAGATCTATCATCTATTAAAAGAATTTCATCACATGCAAGTGCAATTTCATATCCTCCTCCAGCACAAATACCATTAACAGCTGCTATAAATTTTATAGAACCAGAATTGCTAGAATCTTCAAAACTATTTCTTGTTTCATTTGTAAATTTACAGAAATTAACTTTCCACGTATGTTCAGACATTCCGAGCATATATATATTAGCTCCAGCAGAAAAATTCTTTTCTTGTTTTGATGTAATTACAACAACTTTTACTTGAGGTTGTTCAAAACGTATTCTTTGAACAATGTCATTTAATTCTATATCAACACCTAAATCATAAGAATTAAGTTTTAAGTCATAACCTGGTCTAATACCATCTTTCTCTGAAACATCTAAATAAAGTGTGGCTTTATCATTAGTAATTTCTACAGTCCAATGTTTGTAACTGTCTGGGTCTCTATCAAATGTAATCAAAATTAATCTCCTCTTTAATATGAAATATAATGCATTAAGTCATAATCTTAAGTGCTAAATAATTTTAATTTAAAGTCTAAATATGATTGTTCAGCAGAAAGATTCTCAGTATCAATAATTATGTCAGCTTTAGAATATAATGAAATTCTTTCGTTTAAAATATTATTTAAGTCTTCCATAGCTCTAGGGTTTGAACCCATTGGCCTTGAGTCTCCTTGCTTAAGCACTCTATTCATATGTTCCATAGGGCTAGCTTTTATCCAAATAGTAAAATAATTATTTAATAAATAATTGTATGTTTCTTTTTCAGAAACAATACTTCCTCCAGTTAAGAGTATTAAATTTTTATGATTTTTATGAATTGAGCTAATAATATCATACTCATACCTTCTATACATACCTTGCCCACCTAATTCAATTACTTCATTAATATTCATCCCTCCTAATTTTTCTATTTCATTAGTTGCTTCAAATAAAGGAACATTAAATTCTTTATGAAACATCTTTCCTATTGTTGACTTTCCTGCGCCTCTTAAACCTATTAATGCTATTTTATTTTTATTCTTTTTTGATCTATTTTCTCTATCTATATTTTCTATCAAGCTTAAAACTTTTTTTCTTTGCTCCGAAGAAAATTTCATAAGTCTGCTGTCATGCATACCTATAGCTGTTTCATTATTATATGTAAAAAACATATCAGACAAAGTCATATTAAGAGAGTAAGAAATATTTTTTAATATAGATATTGTAGGATTAGCCTTGCCACTTTCCAATTGTGCTAAATACCTTAAAGATATACCAGACTTATTTGCTAATATCTGCCTAGTAATACCTCTTTTAGCTCTATATTTTTTTACTATAAAACCTATATTAATCAAACCTTCTCTCTCTTTTTCAATAGCTTTTATTGATAAAAGATTATTTTCCTTATCTAAAATTTTATTCATTTACAACTTTCAAAACTAATGCTAATTAATACATGCACTATAATGCATAAGTTAAACAAATGTAAACTGTTTTTAATTTTGGAAATATTTAATGAAGACTAAAGATATTTTAATTTTAGTAGCAACTATGACTGGAACAGCTCTTATGGCTGCAGAAGATATAGCTGATTTTTGCAATGAAAACGATATAAAAACAAAAATTTTAGAAATGGATAATATAGATATTAATGTATTAATTAACAGTAAATTTCCAATTTTAATATGCTCATCTACATATGGTCAAGGAGATGTACCTGACAATGCACAGGACTTTTATAATAATTTAAAAGATAAATCTCCTAATCTATCACATATAAAATATGCTTTATTTGGATTAGGTGATATGACTTATAGAGATACATTTGCTTTTGGTGGTAAAAAATTTTCAGATTTATTAGAATCATTAAATGCTTTTAAATTAGGAAATCCATTTTATCATGATGCCTCCGATGGAACATTGCCAGAAGAAGTTGCTGTCGAATGGTTTAAAAACAACATAATAAAAAAAATAAAGAATACTTAGAGTTAACATGAATAAAAATAATAATAAAAAATATAATGCTGCATACGATTTAATTATTAGAAATATAAATAAAAATCCTCAAAAGGTGGCATTTATAGATAACAATAGCCAAATTACATATAATGAACTGTTTATAAAAATTAAAGCTTTTTCTTATTCTATTAAAAGTAAAAATATAAAAGAAAAAGATAAAGTTATTTTATGTATGAACGATAATATTAATTATCCAATTGCGTTTTTGGGTTTAATATGGGCAGGAATAACACCCATATGTATCAATACTATGCTTCCAAAAAAAGATTATGTATATATGATTGAGGATTCAGAAGCTAAAGCTATCATTATATCATCAAATTTAATAGATCAATTTGAATCTATAATTAATACTAAAAAAAATAGTCCATTATTAATTGTTGAAGAGAGTAAAAAATATTTAAACCTTAATTTACTAATTAATCAAACTGAAGGTAGTCATGATAATCCATGTGACAGTAATGAAGAAGATGTAGCTTTTTGGTTATATTCTTCAGGCTCCACTGGCTCACCAAAAGGAACATTACATATACAAAAAAGTATGATTGCAACTGCAAGCACTTATGCTAAAAATATTATCAAAATAAATGATAATGATATTTTTTTTTCTGCAGCTAAACTTTTCTTTGCTTATGGTCTTGGAAATGCACTAACCTTTCCTATGAGTGTGGGGGCAACATCTATTTTAATGAGCGACAGACCTACACCAGAATCTATTACAAATATTATAAAAAAGTATTCCGTTTCATTATTTTTTGGGGTTCCTACTCTTTATGCGGCATTATTAAATTCTAAAATTGAAGTAAATGATTTCAAATCATTAAGGCTTTCTGTATCAGCTGGAGAAGCATTGCCTGCACATTTATACGAGAAGTGGTTAGATTTATTAGGAATAAAAATTTTAGACGGAATAGGATCAACAGAAATGTTGCACATATTTATTTCAAATACTATTGAAGAAACTACTCCTGGAGCTTCTGGAAGGCCAGTAAATGGTTATGAGGCAAGACTTATCAATGATGATGCTTCTATAGCATCCGATAATGAAATAGCAGAATTAGAAATAAAAGGGCCATCAAGTGCTATTGCGTATTGGAATAAACCTGAAAAATCAAATTTAACGTTTAAGGGCGAATGGACAAAAACAGGAGATAAATATATAAGAAGCTCATCTGGAATATATACTTATTGTGGTAGAGCAGATGATATGATGAAAGTTTCAGGCCAATATGTATCTCCATTTGAAGTTGAAGCATCCTTGCAAACACATGAAAGTGTTTTAGAAGCAGCAGTTGTTGCACATAAAGATAAAGATAATTTAATAAAACCTAAAGCATTTATAATTTTAAAAGATAATTATATGCCAGGTAAAAATTTAGAATTATCTCTAAATAAACATGTAAAATCTCAATTGACGCCATTTAAATATCCTCGTTGGTATGAATTTGTTAAAGAACTACCTAAGACCGCAACTGGAAAAATTCAAAGGTTTAAATTACGAGATTATAATGAATGAAACATTAGAATTTTTTAAATATAATGATAAAAACATTGAAATTAAAATAATTTCTGATGAAAGAAATTCTTTAGAGCCAATTATATTCTTACATGAAGGTTTAGGTAGTATTTCTTTATGGAAAGATTGGCCATCAATGGTATCTGCTTCCCTCAAAAGAGATGTAATTATTTATTCTAGACTAGGTATGGGAAACTCTTCACCTATTATAGGCCCTAGAGAAATAAATTATATGCATATTGAAGCTATCGAAATTCTTCCAAAAATAGTAAAATATTTAAACGTTACTAATCCAATTTTGTATGGCCATTCTGATGGAGCATCTATTGCACTTATATATGCTGGAAGTGGATATAACTATAAAAATTTGATATTGGAAGCTCCACATGTTTTTGTTGAAAATATATCTATTAAAGGTGCTAATGGTGCAAAAATAATGTGGAAAAACAGTAACTTTAAAGAAAAACTTAGCAAACACCATAAAGATGTAGATGGAGCTTTTAATGGTTGGTGTAACGCATGGACATCAAAAGAATTTAAGAAATGGAATATTGAAGAGTATTTACCCAATATAAAAAGTCCTATAATGCTAATTCAAGGAAAAGATGATGAATATGGAACATTAAAGCAGCTAGATAATATAGAAAAAAATGTTCAAGGCAATATTTTAAGACATGAGTTAGAGGACTGTGGACACAGTCCTCATTCTCAATATCCAAATATATTAATTAATGAAATAAAAAAATTTTTATACACTAATTAAGCTGAAACAGAAGGTAAATTTGCTAAAGCCATTGCAACTTCGCTCTCATCATAAGCTTGATCTTGTAGTTTTCCTCCAAAATAGTCTGTATAAGCTTGCATATCAAAATGACCATGACCACATAAATTAAATAAAATTGTTTTACTTTCACCCTCTTCTTTAACTTTTAATGCCTCAACTATTGCTCCTTTAACAGCATGATTTGCTTCTGGAGCAGGAAGTATACCTTCTGCTTTAGCAAAAGTAACACCTGCTTCAAAACACTCTAATTGCTTATAAGACGTACACTCAATTTCATCTTCATTTGCTAAGTGGCTAACTAATGGAGACATTCCATGATACCTTAAACCACCAGCATGAAATCCAGGTGGCACAAAGGCTGATCCTAAAGTATGCATTTTTACTAAAGGTGTTAAATGTCCAGTATCTCCAAAATCATACGCATATTTACCCTTCGTTAAACTTGGACAATTTGCAGGTTCAACAGCAACAATTCTCGTCTTACTTTCACCTCTCAAATTTTTACCAATAAAAGGAAACGCAATACCAGCAAAATTTGAACCACCTCCGGTACATCCAACGATTATGTCAGGCTCATCACCGGCAATTTCTAATTGTTTCATGCTCTCTTGTCCAATAATTGTTTGATGTAATAAAACGTGATTTAAAACGCTACCCAAGGCATATTTTGTGTCATCTCTTTGTGCCGCCATTTCTACTGCTTCAGAAATAGCTATTCCTAGACTGCCATTACTATCCGGAGTATCTGCTAATATAGCTCTACCAGATGCTGTTTCATCACTCGGACTTGCAACACATCTAGCTCCAAAGCTTTCCATTAATGCGCGTCTGTATGGCTTTTGATCAAAGCTTATTTTAACCATATAAACATCAATTTCTAATCCAAATATAGATCCAGCAAAGGCTAATGCTGAACCCCACTGACCTGCTCCGGTTTCTGTGGTCAATCTTTTTACGCCTTCTTGCTTATTATAATATGCTTGTGGCACCGCAGTGTTTGGCTTATGACTACCTGAAGGGCTTACTCCCTCATACTTATAATAAATTTTTGCTGGTGTATCTAAAGCTTTTTCTAATTTTCTAGCTCTATATAAGGGGCTTGGCCTCCATTGCCTATAAATATCTCTAACCTGATCTGGTATTTCTATCTCTCTATCAGTACTAACTTCTTGCATTATTAATTCCATTGGAAATAAGGGTGCAAGATCTTCTGGGCCAATTGGCTCACCTGTTCCAGGATTTAGTGGTGGAGCAAGTGGAGTTTTTAAGTCAGAACATATATTGTACCAATGCGTAGGCATTTCATGCTCATTTAAGAGTATTTTTATCCTTTCATTTTCATAATTACTTTGATCTAACTCAGACAGTACATTCTGCTCACCTTTTTTAAACATTAATCCCTCCTTTTAAAGTATTTATTTTTTGGATTTAACCCATATACCCTTATCATGCATTAATTTTATCTGTTTATCAATGACTTTAGCTTTGTATTCTTTATGTTTCATAGGCTTATTATTTAAATAAAGATTTTTAGGATAAATCGGATCCTTATAAAGTAATTGATATAATTCCGTTCTAACATCTTTCATCCAATTATCCCATTGTGCATGTTCTCTATGATATCTTAACGCTTCTATATCAACAACTCCCGCTACGTATGTGGATGATCCACCATAATCTTGTCTACCTACTATCTTTCCCTTATAATCAATAAGATAGGACCTTCCACCGAATGTATCTATTGGTGTATCTCCTTCTTTATGTAAATAGTATGTTCCCATATTAGGTGCTAATACATACATATTGTTATCTAATGCTCTAGCACGGCTTTGAATTTCAAACATATCATTACCTGTAGCTGGATGAGGATATGATGCCCTATAAACTATTTCAGCCCCGTTTAATGCCAATGCTCTGGCATTTTCTGGATATGACCCTTCATTAGCCATCATAATACCAAGTCTTCCAATATCTGTATCAACTACTGGCCAAAATGCATCTAAATTATTTCCATATTTTTCTATCCACCAATCATATATATCATGGGGACAAACTGAATGCTCTACAGGAAATAATGGAGATACCTTATAATGAATTAATATTACTTCACCAGCAGGGTCTATTATGAAACCACAATTAAAAAACCTATTAGGCCAATCTGGATGTCTAGCTTTAGCTTGAGCTATAATATAGCTATTATATTCTCTTGCCAAACCCCCAAGCATATCAGTTTCCCAGCCTGGAATATCTATACAGCATCTTTTAGCAAAATCTTCATGATCAGCATCAAGTACTTCATCGTTAAAACCCTGTAATGCACCTTCTGGTATTGCTATTAATCTTACCGGTAGATCTAAACTTGATAACCATGAAGCAGCTTTAGTTAAGTGTTTAAGATGAGTAAGGTTTTGTCTTATATCAGATCTATGCCTTATCCCTCTTACCGTAGGAATCAATCCAACAGCTGTATATGGTTTAATACTCATACTAGCCCCCCTGAATACTAAAATTAATAGAACTGCTGATTAAATATATTTTATATTAAAATGTCTATACATTTATAAAAAAAATATGAAAACAATGATACTTAATATTAATCAAGAATTGATAATAATTTATTTACAACATCCTCCGTCTTTGCTTTTCCACCTAGGTCTGGTGTAAAAGGCCCCTTATTTTTTGCATAAATTTTTATAGCATTATATATTCTATCAGCAGCCTTGTGCTCTCCTAAGTGTTTGAGCATTAGTACTCCACTCCAAATAGCTCCTATAGGATTAGCAATATTTTTTCCTACAATGTCAAATGCAGAGCCATGAATAGGCTCAAACATAGAAGGAAAATTTTTATTAGTGCTTATATTTGCTGTAGCACCTATTCCTAAACTACCAGTCAAAGCAGAAGCAAGATCAGATAGTATATCCGCATGTAAATTTGTTGCTACTACTACATCAAGCTTTTCCGGACTATTAACCATTACTGCAGTAGCAGCATCAACTAATAATTTATTTACCTTAACAGTAGGATATTTTTCTTTTACTTCATAAAAAATTTTATCCCATAATTTCATTCCATGTCTTTGCGCATTTGATTTTGTAATAAGAGTTAAATTTTTTCGAGGTCTAGATAAAGCTAATTTAAAGGCATACTCATGAATTCTTCTACACCCTTCTCTAGTAAATATAGCTAATTCACTTCCTACTTCTAAGGGTAAGTTTTTATGAATAATCCCTCCTGATCCAGCATATTCTCCTTCGCTATTCTCTCTAACAATTATCCAGTCAATATTTTTTGCAATATTTATATTTAAGGGGGTATCAATTCCCTCTATATATTTTGATGGCCTAATGTTAGCAAATTGATCAAGATTCTGACAAATCTCTAATCTAAGTCCCCATAATGTAATATCATCATCAATATTTTTATCACCTACTGCTCCAAAAAATATTGCGTCATGTTGTTTTAATTTATCTAAACCATTCTTTGGCATCATTTGATTATATTTTTTAAAGTAGTTGCTTCCCCAAGGATATTGCTTCTCTTTAATATATACATTCTCTATCTTTAAAGCTTTTTTAATAACTTTTAAACTAGCTGATATTACTTCTGGACCAATTCCATCTCCTGGTATAATAGCAATATTATGTTTGAATTTTGTGTTTTTATTAGAATGTTTCATATATAATAAACTTTATAATATATAAAAAACTAGGGAAAGAGAAATGATTAATTATTCTGAAGAATTTGCTAATAAGGTTGTAATAATTACCGGAGCAGGTAGTGGCATAGGAAAAGAAACTGCTCAAAGAATGATTGATAATGGTGCCAAAGTTGCTTTATGGGATTATAATCAAGAAACCTTAGATAATATTCAAAACAAATTAGGAAAAAATTCTTTATCAGTAAATGTTGACGTATCCGATGAAGTATCCGTAAAAAACGCTGCTGATAAAGTAAGAAATAATTTAGGAACCCCGTCTATTTTAGTAAATTGTGCAGGCGTAGCTGGCATAAATGCTAGTATTGAAAAAACAGATCCAAATGAGTGGAGACGTGTTATTAATATTAATTTAACCGGCACATTCTTATGTTGTAGGGAAATAATAGCTGACATGGTTAATAAAGGATATGGTAGAATTATTAATATTGCTTCAGTTGCCGGTAAAGAAGGAAATCCTAACGCTGCACATTATAGTGCTTCAAAATCTGGAGTAATAACATTTACAAGGTCATTAGGTAAAGAATTAGCAGAAACTGGAGTATTAGTAAATTGTATTACTCCGGCAGTGATTGAAACAGAAATGCTATCTCAAGTAAGTGATGAGCACAAAGCATATATGGTATCAAAAATTCCTATGGGAAGAATGGGACAACCAAATGAAGTTGCAGCTTTAATATGTTGGCTTAGTTCTCAAGAATGCTCATATAGTACGGCAGCTGCATTTGATTTATCTGGAGGTAGATCTACTTATTAACAATTCATGTATTTAATTTTTGCTATTTAAGTTTTTTTGTTGTAATTACATATAAGAACGTAAATATTTACTTTGGGGTATACAATGAATAAAATTTTAAAAAGAATACTTATGTTAACAGTCATTGGAATTACTTTTATTTCTCTTACAGCCTGTCAAAATACTCAATTGGCTTCTGAAGAAGCTTCAGCAGCAACAGGTGGATCTGAGGCAGCTCAAGCTTCTGCGGATGAAGCTCAAGCTTCAGCTGATGCGGCTATGGTAAGAGCCAATGAAGCCTTTTACCAAACTCTAACAGCAAGAAGAATAGCGGAAAGAGCTATAGAAAAGGCCAATCAAAATCAAGCAGCTCTAAGAGCGTTGAATGATAAAATTGATAGAATGTTTGAAACTATTTCACGTAAATAATTTTAAACAGGTTTATTACTTAAAAGGCTTCTATTTTATAGAAGCCTTTTTTATTTATCACTAAGCATAATTTCAGTGGGAATTCCTCTAGATAAAAAGACGGCCTCTTTTACTTTTTTCCAATCTACAAGAGTAATATTTAAACCTGCAGCTTTTTGAACAACTTCATATGCTATGGGATATAAATCTGATTTCTTTACTGTTTCACGCTTGATAGACGCTTGAGCATATTCAGGTAAAACATGTACTTCTATATAAAGTTTATTATCACTCCATCCTGCTTTTATGGGTTGATTAGTTATATTAACCTTAGTACCTACAGCAACTAAATCGAATAATTTTTCTATATCTTCTGGATATAGTCTTATACACCCATGAGAAACTTTCATCCCTACCCCATAAGGTTTATTTGTACCATGGATTAAATACGACGGCAGTGATAAATATAGAGCTCTATTTCCTAGTGGATTATCTTTTCCTGCTTTAACAACTTTAGGAAGACTAGGATCTTCCTTTCTAACAGAATCTGGTGGTATCCAAACTGGATCTTTTGTTTTTTTAATAATTTTAGATTTACCCATAGGGGTTTCCCAACCACTCCTACCTACTCCTATTGGATAAGTATTAATAATCTTCCCGTTCTTAAAATAATAAAGTCTTAAATCACCAATATTAATAACAACACCTTCTCTTCTGCTGAAAGGTAAAATATGAGATTTAGGAATTAATAATTTTTTATTTTTGCCTGGAATCCATGGATCCATATTAACATTATTTGCAGATAATATATCCGCAAACGAAATATCATATTTTCTTGCAATACTAATTAATGTATCATCTTTATTAGTAGTATAATATGTATTTACTCCAATCAAATCATTGCTTATATTAGCATCATTAGAATGAGCGAATGAATTATACAATATTAAAAATGGAAATATAATGGATCTAAAAAGCCTCATAAGAACTGTCCCTAATTATCCAAAGCCCGGTATATTATTTCGAGATATATCTACATTACTATATAACGGAAATGCATTAAAATATATAACAGAAATTTATTATAACCGTTATAAAGATAAAAAAATAAATGGCATAGCTTCTATAGAGGCTAGAGGCTTTATTTTTGGAGCAATTTTATCTGAAAAATTAGGAATTGCTTTTATACCTATAAGAAAAAAAGGTAAATTACCCTGTAAAGTATATAGAGAAAAATATGAACTTGAGTATGGAACAGATGAATTAGAAGTAGATATTACAGCTATTAAAAAAAATGATAATATATTAATTATGGATGATCTAATAGCTACAGGGGGTACAGCCATTGCAGCAGGTAATTTAGTAAATAGGTTTGATGCAAATATTTATGAATATACCTTTTTGATAGATTTACCAGATTTAGGTGGATCTAAAAAATTAATCAATAAAAACTATAGTGTTTATTCACTAATGAAATTTTCTGGAGAATAGTTTATTCTGTTTTATCTAAGTCTCTCTTTTTAGTGAGATCTTCAATTCGACTTTTAAACTTATTATGTTTATCATTTTTAAGTGTAAACGCCCAATGACTAAATTTAGCATTTAACTTTATAACTTCTTCCTGCACCTTAGCGAAAGAATCCATTTCAGGTAGCCCAACATTTATTGGACCATCTTTAGGAAGTTCTCTTCGTAAACTAATATCTGAGATTGCTTCAAAAGATACCCAGTTTATTCCATTAATGTTTTGATTTTTAATTGTTAATTTTAAACCATCAAAGGTTGTATATATAATTGTAATTGCATCATTAAAAATAATATCAGATTTCAAACTAATATTTACTAATGGGACATTATCTAATGCACTTCCGATCTGATTTCCTACATAAGGATTTATTGGCAAAGTATCATCATCTAAATTTTGTATTTTGAAATATTGTTCAGCGTAATTGCTTCTTTGAATAAAAACTTCATGTTTGTCAGGATGAATAATTTTAATATCTGCAACTCTTCCTCTATGAATAGAAAAAAGTGTATCATCTAACCAATCTATTTGATCACTAGGTACATCAAAATTCCTCCATACTAACCATGTTTGATCATTATTTGGTTTTCTAACATAACGTGTTTCTATTCCTAATTTTGAGTCATTACCAACCAAAATTGATGCTATTTCTTCATTACTATCATTTATTAATGTTACTTTACTAGCGCTATCTACTTTACTACTTTCATTATTTAAACCGAGTAGACCGTGTAAGTTAGGATTTTTAGTTTTTGGTTCTATAGATTCTAATTGAGCAATACCTACAATAACTCTTTTAATTTTGTCTAATGGAACAGGAAAATTAGCTAAATCCGGCAAAAACCAATTATCCTGGTTTCTTTTGATGATAAAGTTTTCACTATTATTCACCACTTTTATTTCAGCAATATTATTTAATAATTTTAAACTGTTCTTGTCTGTTGCAATACTTAGGTTAGGAAATAAAAATCTCTCACCTATTACTCTACGATTTTCTGCATCTCTATAAAAACTAACCATTATTGTAATAGCTAATATCATAATAGACATAAATATTATTAAATAAGCATTAGACTGCCTCATTATTTAACTTCCCTCATTATTTATTTCTCAGACTAGCTAAGTGACTAATTCTTTTTCTTCTTCTAGAAATAAAAACTAATACTGCAGAAATTGATACTAATAAAGGCATTACCCATATATTATATAATTTTAACATTAAGCCCAATTTTTCAATATCAACTTTTAAATCTCTTTGTACATCTCTTAATTTTTTTCTTATATTAATAATTTTTTCTCTAAATTGTTTTAATGTATCTGCTTGTTCTTTTGATAAAATTGGTGCCCCATCCTGAGTTGCAATTGATGCCCCCCTTTGCAAATCTCGCAATTTATCTTCTGTAACTTTTAAATCATTTTGTAAACTTTTTTCTGTTTCCCTATATGATGTTTCTGCTTGTTTCTGTAATTCTTGAACAACTATAAATGGACGCATTGACGTTCCTCTTGTTCTCAGAGCTATTAACTCTCCACCTCCAGAGAGAAATTCAACCGCATTTATTACTAAAGAATCATTGTCAGCTATAGGCGTAAACACTTCCTTTCCAAACTTATCTTGCTTTTGAGTCCATGTAGAATTTGATAGAATATCTGTATCTGCAAAAATTAATATATTACCATTCTTTGTTGAAGTTATATGATTAGGATTTTTTACAGCATCAGTCCCGTCATCTAATTTCGGTGCCCCATCAATATATGCAGATGTAAATTCACCTGTTAGGCTAACTGCTAATGGTTTATTATTTTTATCGGAAATAAATTCAGACAAAAGCATTGTTGGATCGGGTCTAAACTGTATCTTAAACCTTTCAATATACATTGAATCTTTATTAGAACTATACAGTATTTCAAATTTAGATTTTGCGTCTTTAGATCTTACTATACCCCCTGATGTATTTGTTAATATAGATTCTAATTCATTGGTAATTAGGTTATTAGGGTTCATTAAATCTTTATTTAATGATAGCCATAAAACATATGTTATTACTCTTGAATTTTGAGACCTTCCAATTGTAACTTTTCTGCCTGATATTCTATCTCCAACAATCATTCCGGGTTCTACATATGCTCCATAATTACTAAACAAAGTATTTAAATTTGAGCCAGGAATATATGTCCTTCTATCCTTAATTGGTAAAGCATTCCTTTCAACTTCAGAATAAGGGTCGACAAAAAACAATGCTCCCTTTCCTGTAAGTACATACTGATCAATTGCATATTTTGTTTGAATAGAAATATTTTTAGGATGAACAACCATTAATAAATCTATTTCATCAGAAATATTACTCAAAGTTTTTGGTAAAGTTACAATTTCAAAAACTTCGCTTAATCTATTATATATTTCCCAAGGAGAAACAAATTCTGATGCAGGCGCATCAGGATAAGCTAAACCACCATTTATAGGCAGTGTAGTAATTAAACCTAATTTCTTTTTCTTGGGATTAGCTAAGTCATTTACAATTCTAGTAAGATCATATTCTAAATATGTTTCTCTATTTTGCTCAAAGAAAGGAATTATGGAAACATCATCTGTAGAATTCGTAGCAACTAAACCAAAATAAAATTTTTCGCCAGCTTGTGAAATTTGCATACCCTGCAAACCATATAGTATTGCCAAATCTTCATTATCCGTGAATGGTTCAGGATCAATTCTTTCTATCTTAATCAATCCATTAGATCTTACTACATATTCTTCTATTAACTCTCTTACTCTTTGTCCATATTCTCTCATGGGAGCTATATCTCTACTCAGTTTATCTGAGAAAAATAGTTTCAAACTTATAGGTTCTTTAATAGTTTTTAAAACTTTAAATGTTCCATCATTTAACGTATATAGATTATTTTGTGTTAAATCTAAACGTGCACCAGAAAATAGTTGATTACTTAATGTATTAATAGAAATAAACAAAATAATTACAGAAATAACTACTATATTAACTATAGAAGTTGGTGAGGCCTTATTATTCTTAAAATTTGAAAGAAACATAATTACATTCCTTTCCTAGAATTAATAGAAATAACATTTAAAGTTAACGCCCCAATAATTAAAGATAAGAAATATATAATATTTCTTATATCTATTACCCCTTGAGTTAAATCAGTAAAATTTGATATAAAGCTAAATGAAGCTATTGTGTCTAAAAGTGCTTGAGGAGTCCAACTAGAAAAAAAATTTAACACTATAGGCATGCCACTTACAGTAAATAAAAAACAAACTGCTATTGTAACTACAAATGCAATAACCTGATTTTTGGTTAAAGAAGATATACATGAACCAATGGCAAGGTAACCTCCTGCCATTAATAAACTGCCTAAATAGCTAGCAATAATGGTTCCATTGTCTGGGTCACCCAAATAATTAACAGTAATCCACATAGGAAAAGTTAAAATTAAAGATATAGCCGTAAATATCCATGCGGCCAAAAATTTACCTAAAACTGCTTGCGATACGCTTATAGGTAAAGTCATTAATAATTCAATAGTACCATTTCTTCTTTCCTCAGCCCATAATCTCATAGAAATAGCAGGTATCAAGAATAAATATAACCAAGGATGCCAGTCAAAAAATGATGTAAGGTCTGCTTGACCTCTTTCATAAAAACTACCCATATAAAAGGTAAATAAACCAGACATAATAAGAAATATTACTATAAATACATAAGCTACAGGTGTTGCAAAATATCCATAAACTTCTCTTTTTGTAATCGAAAGCATTGTCTTCATTATAAGTTGTCTCCTGGATTACCTATTGTGAGAGTTCTGAAGACATCATCTAATGATGCTCCCTCGGGTGATCCAATAAGTAAATCTTTTGGGGACTTATCTACAATCATTCTGCCTTTTGCTATTATCATTGCTCTAGTACATACAGCGTCGACTTCTTCAAGGATATGTGTAGAAATAATAATTGCCTTTGTTGATGCCATTTCCTTTATAAGTTTTCGTACTTCATGTTTTTGATTGGGGTCCAGACCATCTGTAGGTTCATCTAATATTAATACGTCTGGATCATGAATAATTGCTTGTGATAGACCTACTCGCCTTTTATAACCTTTAGAAAGTGTTTCAACTTGTTGATACAAGACAAGTTCTAAACCTAATTTTTTAATAACGTTATGTATTGAATCATTAATTTTATTTTTTGGAATTTTTCTAATATTAGCAATAAATTTTAAAAAATTCATAACTGTCATCTCTCCATATAAAGGAGCTCCCTCTGGGACGTAACCTATTTTTTCTTTAATTTCTATAGGGTATTCTGACACATCATGTCCGCAAACACTTATGTTGCCTTTAGTAGGTGATAAAAAACCAGTAATCATACGCATGGTAGTAGTTTTCCCTGCGCCATTTGGTCCAAGAAAACCTAAAACTTCTCCTCTTTTAAGAGAAAAACTAATATCATCTACAGCTATGAATGGTCCAAAACTTTTTGTTAGTCTATCAACTTCAATCAATACTGACATATAATTGAAACCTCCTGAATTAAAAATTACTGAACATCAATAGTCTGCCTAAATAATACTTTCAAGTATTTAATGAAAAATTAATTTTTTTAATTTATATATATACAATAATATTTGGATAAAATATGTTAGTAAAATCAAAAAATATAAATAGCTATTTTAAAGCACCTAACTTTAAATTATTAAATATTAATAAAAAAGTTATAAATTTAAATGAAATAAAAGGAAGTAAAGGAACATTAATATGTTTTATATGCAATCATTGTCCTTATGTTAAAGCTATTATTCATAAATTAGTTAGAGATACAAATGAACTTAGAAAGCATGATATTTCCTCTGTTGCAATTATGCCTAATGATGTAAATTCTTACCCTGAAGACAGTTTTGATAAAATGGTGGAATTTTCTAAAATCTATAAACTTGAAATTCCCTATCTCTATGATGAAACACAAAATGTTGCGAAATCTTATAACGCAGTATGTACACCAGATTTTTTTGGATTTAATAGTAATTTAGAACTAAAATTTAGAGGAAGGATAGACAATTCAGGTATAAATAATATTGAAAATACAAAACGTGAATTATTTTATTCTATGTTAGCTATATCCAATAATAAAAAAATACCATTCAATAATCCCAGCATAGGTTGTTCTATAAAATGGAAGAAAGATGATTAATAAATTTACAAATATTAAAATACCAAAATATAAACTTGATTATTCCATAGAGAAAAATAAAAATATTGTTCAAGGTTCTTTAACTAAAAATATTAAATTACCTTTTAGTTGCAGATCTGGTGTTTGCGGCACATGTAAAGCAAAAATCATACAAGGAAATGTTCATGCAAATAATAAAATAAATCATGTTTTAACAGAATCAGATATAAATAATAATATTATATTAATGTGCCAAGCCGAACCCGTATCAGATTTACTAGAACTAGAAATCATTTCTCCAATGCCTAGGCAAATTCAGTCAGGAAAACCTAGAGAAATTATTTCGGAAATACTATCTGTAAAGCAAATTACTCCTGAAGTTATAGATATAAGCATTTCTGTATCTAAGAGGTTTTATTTTAACCTAAACCAACTATCATATATGGAGATATTAATTCCAGGATTAGAAATTAAAGAAAAATATTATATTTCAAATTTTGATAAAAAAAATAACCAGAGTAATGATGGAGTAATAAATATTTTAGTTATTAAAAGTAAAAATTTGGATGTTAACGAATATTTAAATAAAAACTTAATTGCAGGGGAAGTAATTACACTAAAAGGACCTTATGCAGATAACAACTTTCCTAATTTTTTAACTAAACCAACTTTACTATTAACAAATCATACAAATATTATCAAAACTTTAATTATTGTAAATCAATTATTATCATCAGGTTGTAATTTTCCAATTATGCTCATAAGTTACTTTAATGATAAAAAAGATATATTTCTTATGGAAGAAATGCATAAACTTCAATTTTTATACAAAAATTTTTCATATAAAATTACGCTTCAGAATCAAGATGGATCTAATACAAGTCGTTTTTTATTAGGTAGTATTTCAAAAGTCATTAATAAAATTTTTCCTGACTTAAGCTCACATTATATATACATAAATGGAGATGAAAGCTTTTTAATTGAAATTAGAAAAAAAATAATTGAGTTAGAAGCAAAAGAAGAAAACATATATACAGACTTATATAATTAATTTAATTTTGATCATCAGGATCATCAGAAATTTCTATATATTCTGCTTCTGTAACATTGTCATTTATATCATTTGTATTATTGTTACTACTGAATTTATTTTTAAAAAATTTATATACATAAAACAATATTATAAAACCAAGGACAAAAATGCCTACAAAGAAACCTAAAAATAATACTATTGATATAATGAGTATTCCAAAAAGAAGACCTATACATCCAATATTTTTAGTCAAAGGAAAAGTATAGAATTTATTTTTATTATTAAACTGCATGTATTCCTTATGTTATTCTAGTTTTGAGTAGATATCTAAATAATAATCGGAATTACCTAAAAATGTATCTAACATAGTAAGTCTCTTGAAATATTGACCAATCTCCATTTCTTCAGTAACCCCCATACCACCATGGAGTTGTATAGCCTCTTGACCAAGTTTTCTTCCACCCAGACCAATATTTATTTTTGCAGATATAGTGGATTTTATTCCCTCATTAGATCCATAACCCTTTAGTGCAGACATACTAGAAAGAGATTCCATTTCATCACTTAAAATTAGCATTTCAACTGCTCTATGCTGTATTACTTGAAACTTCCCAATAGCAACTCCAAATTGCTTTCTAGTTTTTATATACTCTAAAGTCATTTCATACATTTTCTCCATGATGCCAGAAGCTTCCGCATTGACAGCAATTAAAGATTTTAAAATAGCATTAGAAATAACTTTGTCGGCTTCATCTTTAACACTAATTAAATTTTCTTCTGATATTTTTACATTATTTAATACTACCTCTCCTGCTCTAAATCCATCAACTGTTTGAAAATCTTGAATCTCAAGTCCCTTAGTGTCTGTTTTAACACAAAAAATTGAAATCCCATTTTTATCAAATCTATCACTAGATGTTCTAGCGGAAACTAATATATAATCTGCTTGTCCAGCCCCAAATACTACTGATTTATAGCCATTTAAGACCCATTCTTTATCTTTATATTCTGCACGAGTTGATACATCTGAAGTATTAAATCGAGAATTTACCTCAGAAAAAGCAAATGCAACTTGTATATTACCTTCTATTATATCTTTAATAAGTTGTGATCTAATATTAGAATTTGGACAAAAAGATAATACACTTCCACTTAAGACAACTGTAGACATGTAAGGTTCTACTACTAAACCATTACCAAAAGATTTCATAATTATCTTTAAATCTATTAAATCTCCACCAAAACCGCCATCCTCTTCTTTAAATGGAAGTGCGAGCCATCCTAACTCACAAAATTGTTGCCAAATTTCTTCATTGTAACCTTTATTACTACTAATAATTTTTCTTCTTGTTTCTGCGTCATAAGCTTCTGTAATAAATTTCTCTACAGAATTCTTAATTAATTCTTGATCTTGGTTGAATGATAAATCCACTTTTTTTGTCCTTAAATTAGTATATCTATAATTCTAATACCATTTTTGCTAAAATATTTTTTTGAATCTCATTGGAACCACCATAAATAGTAGTTTTTCTAGTATTAAAGTACTTTGGTGCCGAAGTAGTGCTCCAAGAAGGACCTATTAAAGGCTCATTTTTTCCTGTATCCATTACATTTGATTGATATGGATAAGCATAATAGCCGCTAGCCTCTAGAACTAATTCTGTTATTTCCTGCTGTATTTCACTCCCTCTAATTTTAATCATATTTGCTTCTGCTCCTGGAGGAATACCTTTTACATCATTAGAAATGGCTTTAAGCTCCGCATATTCTAAAGCTTGTATTCTAATATCACATTTAGTAACTTTATCCATAAACCTAGCATCATCTCTTAGGCTTAATTCTCCATTCAAATTTAATTTTGCTATTTCTCTTATCTTAGATAAAGCTTTTTTAGAACGTGAAACTTGTGCATTCGATGTTCGTTCATGGCCTAATAAATATTTTGCTACGGTCCATCCTTTATTTATTCCATAAATTAGATTTTCTTCTGGAACAAAAACATCTTCCAAGTATACCATATTAACTTCATGACCTCCATCCAAAGTAATAATAGGCTTTACAGAAACACCAGAAGATTTCATATTCAATAACATGAATGATATACCTTCCTG
>DQLC01000014.1 GCA_015660425.1 Alphaproteobacteria bacterium | reverse complement strand
GGTAAGCCTGTCATAGCACCAAGCTGGAGTGGTCATGTAGATTTTCTACACCCACAAAATTCTGTATTGTTACCAGGTGGCTTGGTAGATGTTGACAAAGAATCATTGCAAGAATCAATTTGGATTGAAGGTCAAAAATGGTTTCAAGTTGATACAAAAAGAGCTGCCTTTACTATGAAAGATGTTAAGAAAAATTATAGAAAATATTTAGTAAAATCAAAGAAATTAGCAAGAGTCAATAGATATAAATTTTCTTTTAATGCAATGAAAATTCAGCTTGAAAAAATATTAAATACTAATTTGCCAAAGTTTACAGAATCTATACCCATTAAATTGCCAAAGTTAAAAGAAAATAATCAGTTATCTAAAATTAAACTGCCAAAATTAAAGAGAATATAATAATGGTACCAATATTACCAGGATGGATACAGGATTATAATTTAATGTGGTTATTTATTATTTTTTTTGTCTTAACCGAATTTACAGACTGGGTTGATAAGAAATGGAAAGAGTAGTAGATTGTCCGATATGTAATGATGTAGATCGTTGCTTCGAAGAGATACAAGAAGTATACAGCAGTTTCATGTGTTTCAATTGTGGATTTATGAGTGACACTAGATTTACAGAAGAGAATGACTCACAAGTAGAGCAAAATGCTTCAATTTTAACAAATAAACTTAAGACATTTGATAAAGAGCGAGGCATATATTGGTTCCCATCAGTAGTTAATATGGGAACACTTGGAATTATTTATCCAGAGGGTACTGAAGAAGAGTGGTCCTGGAAATTTGCTAAAGTAACACCAATCCCTGAGGAAAAGAAATCAGCAATGCCTAATTACGAAAACATGCTAGACACAGATAGTGCTAAGACTTATGATAAATTTGATTTCCTTAGTGCTTGTAAAGATATGGGTATAGCTAAAGACATCTGATGGCAAAAAGAATTTCATGGATGAGTGTCACTGCGGGTGAAATGATAAGATTCAGATACAAAGGCAAACACAAAGATGCCAAGTCTAGAATACGAACATGCTTAGTTTTAAATGAGAGGCATTTATTTCAACGTAAAACGGACGGTAAAAGAGTAAGATTAGTTCATATGCTACAGATGGAAGCAATCCCTCGTAAGACAGGAACTACAAAATTAAGAACAGCACAGATAAAGAGAATTCTGGGAAGGGCTGCAAATCTCGGTCTAGAGTATCGTACAGAAGGTGAAGAGAAAAGAATTGCTGTTAAGGGTACACGACATCGTGCTCCAAGACAGTATCGAAGGCTTGTTAATGTTATTAAACAACACGGAGTTTATAGAACATTTAGTTGGCATAGATTAAAACGTAGGGCAGCTTTCAGGGCTGCAGATTATCCGTGGCCACAAGAATTAGTTGAAGAACTTAAAGGGGATGCGCCTATAAATGAAGCAGATGCTGAGATGGAAGCTCGTGATGATCCTTCAGTTAGCGGTATAAAATCTGCACAGGAAGCTCTTGACAAGATGAAAAAAGGAGAAGATTCAGCTACATTAGATGCAAAATTTGATGAATTAATTGATAAAGGAAAGTTATAATGAGTAAATTTTTTGCTACAATGACAACTGGTATTATATGTGTATGTATTACTATGTTTCTAACATATTCTATAATACACATGTCAAAAGTAAATAGTAAAATAGATGAGTGGGAAGAATCTTACGATGCAATACACCAAGATGTGTCCACGTTTACCAAAGTTTCAGATCCAAAAACAATTCGATTGTATGTTAAGGAATTAAATAAAATATTAGATGAGATACATTTTCTTGGAAGACTTATTGAGAACGGACAGTTAGCTGACGAAGGATTGACAAAGATACTAAATGAACAAGTAAAGATGAACAAGAAGATTCTAAAAATGGTAACGCTTAAAGCTTATAACAAAACTACCGGGTTATTACGAGAAGATTTAGAAACACTATACGAAGGTGATGAGTACGTTAGAGAACGTCTATATAGTCTCAACAAAGATTCAAAGAATTCAAATAAAGAGATTGACAAACAATTAGATGATATACAAGATGAGATTAATGACATCAAGAGTTTGTTAAAAGCAATGAATAAGAAGAAATTTATACACACACACAAAAAATAGTTATAATGAAAATAAGTTACGCGATTACAACACATAATGAATGGCAAGAGATTGATTGGTTACTTTCATTTATATTAGATCATAAGGATGTTGAGGATGAGATAGTCATAGTTGATGACGGCTCTGATCATCTTACTTGGAGGGTGTTTGATGAATACATTCATAACCCTGGATATAATATAAAATTTTTTGAGCATCCGCTGAACAATAATTTCGCTGTGCATAAGAACTTCATGAATGATCAGTGTACAGGAGACTGGATATTCAATATTGATGCTGATGAGACACCACATGAGAATCTTATTAAAAATATAAAATCACTCATAGAAACCAACCCTGCAGTGGAGTTATTTTGGGTGCCACGTATTAACACAATTGAGGGCATAACTGATGAACATATTCGTTTATGGGGGTGGAAAATAAATGAGCATGGATGGGTAAATTATCCTGATCCACAACAAAGAATTTATAAAAATGCTAAGCATATTAAATGGGTAAAATCTGTGCATGAGAGGCTGATCGGTGCGAAGGTTGATACAGGGCTACCTACAGAGGAAGAGTGGTCTTTTTATCATCCAAAAACAATAGCAAAGCAGGAAAAACAAAATCAAAAGTACGCAGAGATAATGAAACATTAACTAGTGCTTAGTCAAAAAACACAAGAGAGAAAAAAATGTTCTGGAAAAAATTATTGAGAATAAATGAGGTTAATAAAAAATGAAAATCTTGATAACAGGTGGCGATGGTTTTATAGCAAGAAATATTAAAAAATATCTATCTCAATTTGATTATTTAATAGATTGTTTTGGTAGAGGAAAGCTTGATTTAAAAAGTGATAAAATATGGTTGCGACCTGATTATGATGTAGTCATACATACAGCTGTACAAGGTGGATGGGGAAGCAAAAGTGGTATTCCCAATTGTTTTGATTTCTATGACAATCTATATATGTTTGAAAATTTAGTATCAAATATCAAGAATGACTGTGTGCTTATTAATATAGCATCAGGCGCAGAGTTTAGAGGCAACAATATAGACAGCCACATTGATAATGCTGAAACTAGTGACTTATATAAATCTCCTTTTCCTAAAGATTTTTATGGCTTAGCTAAGAATATTATTGCCAAACGCGTAATCTCAAGAGAGCATTCATACAATCTTAGATTATTCGCATGTTTTGGGTTTGATGAAATTCCTTCTAGATTTATAAAAAGTTGTTTTATGAATGAGACTGTTACAATTTCTAAAAATAAGTTTTTTGATTTTTTTTATGTAGATGATGTTGCGCGATTAGTCAAATTTTTAATTGATGATGGGATACCCATAAGGTCAGGAACGATATCAGACATTAATTGTGTCTATCCAGAAAAGAAGAGTTTGCATCAAGTTGCAGAAATTATTAAAGATAAGTACAGACCAAATCTTAAAATAAATGTAGAAAGTAATGATGGATCACCCTATACAGGATCAGCCGTTGAATTAAAGAAAATTTCTATCTTTATGAAAGATAAATTAGTAGGTTTTGACAAAGCTTTAAAGGAGTATAATGAAGCCCATAAGCTTTTTAATTAATACGTCTGTAGATATGCTAAGCCATGTTAAACTATTATTAACATCGCTATCGAAGAACCTAGCAAATTCCAACATTCATGAAATAATAATATTTGTTGATTCTGACAATGAAAACATAACAGAATATCTTATTGATCAAAAGATTAATTTTTTTGATTTAAAAGTTATAACACATAAGTTACCTTCAGTAGTTGGCTATTGTAGAAATATTAACTTAATGGTTGAATATGCTAAACATGATATTGTAAGCTATTTACAGTCCGATATGGTTGTAAGTAAAAATTATGATAGCCACATCCTTGAGGAAATAGAAGAAAATACTATTCTATGTTCAGCAAGAATAGAACCACCACTACACCCTGAGGGACCGGAAAAAATAGTTAAAAATTTTGGAATAGAACCTGAAGAATTTCAATGGGATGATTTTTTAGATTTTGCTTCTAGTATTAGGGAAAATAAAGTTACTGATTTTTTCTTTGTTCCATTTTCATTTTATAAAAAAGTATGGAGTGATATAGGTGGCTTCGATACATTATTTAGAAGAGGCAGAGAAGACTCAGATTTACCTCAACGTCTATTACACAAAGGAATTAAAATTAAACAAAGTTTTAATTTAAATGTCTACCACTTTACATGTGTCGCTTCACGAGGTAAAGGGTGGTATAAAAATGAAAACAAAACTCAAAATCGTATGAAATTACAAGAACTAGCTTTAGGAATAGAGACAAGAAGATTTATACGAAAATGGGGTAGATTTGAACATGGAGTAAAAAATCCTTTAAATAAATTAGATATTGATTTAATAATCAAGAATCCTGAAATTAGTGACCCATACATAAAGTTTATATATGACATTGAACCTTATTTTTCAAAAGTTTGGTTACCTAGCAAGAATGGCAATGCTTTAAAGAAAAAACTTTTAGAAATTTGCAGTAAAGAAAATATATATGCAAATAAGATTATGAATTTTGATGAAGAACAATGGAAGAATGAATCAAAATTTTATAATACTGTTGATTTTGACTCTATTTACAGCATAGGCTTCCCTACTGATTTTAATATAAAAATAGAATTAGATTTATCTAAAAAAGATAAGATAGGTTCTTTCTCATCAACACTTAATTACATTAGTGATATGATTAATAATGAAGGCTTGGGAAAATATGAACTAGACCCTGCTACTATTGAAGTAAAAAATATTGTAAACATTTCAAAGCAACATATTAATACTAATAACCCACCTTTCGATTACTCTTTAATAAACATAAATTAAATCGATATAAAATGAATTGTAGAATATGCAACAATAAAACTAAAAAGATAGATACTTTTAATAATGTTCCTAAGCATATATCTGTCTTAAGAACGTTTGCCTATAATCATAATGGCTTAGATGTAGATTTACATAAATGTGATTATTGTAACCACTATCAAATAGAGTATGTAAATAGCGAAGATTATTATGATGATTATATAATGACTCCCCATGCTGAATCTATCAATCCTTTTATGGAAAGACAAATAAAAGAATTAGCTGATATGAGTAAAAATACCGAAAGTTTTATTGAAATCGGGTGTGGCAATGGAGTTTTCTTAAATCATGCTAGAAAATATTATAATACTGTGATAGGAAATGAACCTTCAAAGATTTGCAGCAGTATGATTAAAAAATTAGGATTTGATTGTATTGAAGAGTACATAACCCCTAAAACTATTATTAATCAAACATATGATTCATTTTGTTCTAAACAAGTATTTGAGCATTTACCAGATCCCAAGGGAACATTAAGTAAAATTTATGAATTGATAAATAATGAAGGTACAGGATTTATAGAAGTACCTAATGGTGCTAAGACTATTTATAATAGAAGATATTTTGATATTTTTACTGATCATGTTAACTATTTTACCCCTACGAGTTTATCAAAACTAGTTGAACAATGTGGATTTATAGTTTCAAAAACACAAGAAGTATTTAATGGAGACTATATTGAATGTTATTTTAAAAAAGATGAATCTAAATTATTTGATATTCAAACTAGGAAAAAATTTGATATTGACTTTATATTAAAAACTTCAAAAAAATATAATAATATAGGAATGTATGGCGCTGGTGCTAAAGGGTACGTTTTAACGACAAATCTAGGTAAAAACATTAATATAAAGTCAATATTTGATGATGATCCTAATAAAAACAGTAGATACCTACCTAACATTAACATAAAAATATCATTGCCTAAAATTTCTAAAATTAAAAAACTTGATTTAATAATAATATCTGCTGCTTCATATGAAAAAGAAATAATAGAAAAATTAACATCATTATATAATTTTAAAGGTGATGTTATTACTTTACAAGACAACACGGATTTGAAAACTATATAATGAAAATAGCATTTGTATCAGAGCTGGGAGTTGTAGGTAAAGTAATGAGAGATGAGCCAAATTTAAGAACAGAATTTGCGTGGATGGTTGCATTAGATGCAAATCATTACAATTTAGTTCGTGATCCTCTTCCACAGGGGTATGATTTAGTGATAGTTATCATACCAAAAGGAGAAGTATTTCTAAACGCAGTTGGTATTAGAATGGAAAAGAAAGTATCTAATCCATCTTCTCAACTTCTTCATTCAAATTTAATTAGTGATTTAAAAGAAAGAAATACAAAGGTAGGCTATGTACAGGAAGGGCCAAACTGGCTATTCAATGATTATAGTATTGAGGATCAATTTGCATTTTACGGCCAGTTAGCAAGTACAGATATTATCTTTGCTCATAACAAAATGGATCAAAAATTTTATAGAGGTATGTTTCCAGGAAAGCAAGTTAATATTATGAGAACATTAATGTTAACAGATAATATTGGAAAGGGTCATAAGACAGAAGATAAGACACTCATCGGTGGGAATTTTGCAAGATGGTATGGGGGTTTTCAAAGTTTTGTTATTGCTAATGAGTTTAATAATGAGGTCTGGTGTCAAGAATCACATGCTAAGCAAGTAAGTGAAGATAGAATAGAGGGATTAAACCACTATAATCGTTTATCATGGATCGATTGGGTGCATGAGGTTAGTAGATTTAAGTATGCTGTACATTTAATGCCTACAGTTGCAGCTGGCACATTTAGTCTTAATTGTGCATACTGGGGTGTCCCGTGTATTGGTAACTCGATTGTTGATACACAAAATATATGTTTTCCAGATCTTTCTGTTCATATTGATGATATAGAGAGCGCAAGAAAAAGTTGTATTTATTTGAAGGATATGAAAAAATATAAAGAAGTATCAGAAAAAGCACGATCCCAATTTGATGAATTCTATAGTGAAGAAGCATGGAAGAAATACTTTTATGAGCAAATTTAAAAATGAGTAGACCAAAAACAATATTTTGTGATCTAGATGGCACATTAGTAAAACATTCTAATCCTACAGAAATACAACATCCGGATCATTATTTACAATTATTACCTGGTGTGAAAGAAAAATTAATTGAATGGGATACTAAAGGGTACCATGTAGTTATCACTACAGGTAGAAAGGAGAGCGCAAGAGAAGCAACAATAAAACAAATGCAAATAGCTGGTATAAATTATGATCAATTAATAATGGGTTTTGGTGGTGGCGATAGAATCATAATTAATGATAGAAAGCCTGGAAGCACCAGAGACACAGCGTATGCAATTAACTTGGAAAGAAATAAAGGACTGATTGATGAAAACAATATATAAGCCGTGGGGAAAGGAATTATGGCTAGAATTAAATGATAAGTATTGTTATAAAAGAATCTATATTAATGCAGGAACAAAAACAAGCTATCAATATCATGAAAAAAAATTAGAAACAAATTATATAATAGAGGGTACTGCTGAAGTTTGGTTAGAAAATGATGATGGCATCGTAGAAAAGAAAATAATGCAGGCAGGTGACTTTTTTACTGTAGCTCCACCAAAAAAACATAGAGTTATAGCAATAACTGATATAATCTTACAAGAAGTCTCAACGCCAGAAGTTGATGATGTAATTAGAATATCAGATGACTCTAAGCGTGGATCCGGTAAAATAGAACATGAGCATATGAAACCCGCATTATGTATATTAGCAGCTGGTATTGGAAGTAGACTAGAAAACTTTTCAGAACATATAAATAAGGGATTATTGCCGCTAGATAACAAAGCAATTATTTCACATATTATTGATAAAACACCTAAAGAATATGACATAATTATGATATTAGGTTATAAGGGTAAGATGGTTGAGGAATATTGTAATGCTGCACATAGTGATAGAAACTTTATATTTGTTACTGTAGACAAATATACTGGAGAAAATACTGGCCCAGGTTATTCTATTGCATTTGCAAAAAAGTATTTACAAAGACCATTTATATGGGTAACAGCAGATACAATTATTACAGATAAATTACCACCTGTTGAACATAATTGGTTAGGATCATATCCTACTAGCTTGCCAGAATTATATGCAACTGTAAATGTAGAGGATGGATTAGTAACAGATTTAAAAAATAAATCTAAAAATGGATATAGTAATGCATTTATAGGCTTAGCTGGTGTTTACGAATATAAAATATTCTGGAAACAACTTAGTAACAGTGAAATAGTCAGCGCATATTATGATATTAGTAAATATTCAAACATCAAAGAATATAAGTTTGACTGGTATGATGTTGGTACAGTAGATAATTACATAAAATCTCAGAAGATATTTAAAAATTCTATAACATATAGTATTCCTAAAACTAATGGAGAATTTCTGTACAAAATTAAAAATAAATTTATAAAACTATCATCTGATAAAAAATTTATAGCCGGCAGAATTAAAAGAGCAACCAATTTAAGTGGATTAGTTCCAGAATTAATTGATCATCAAAAAAATCTTTATTCTTATGAGTGGAAGAATGGTAGAACTTTATATGATTGTAATGATATAGAAATTTGGGTAAAATTTTTAGATTTTTGCAAAGATAAGCTATGGAAAGAGACGCTTACAGATGATACTTTTATGAAAAAGTGCCATAATTTCTATTATCAAAAAACAAATGATAGATTAGAATTATTCTTATCTAGCAGAGATGAATCATTTTTAGGTGCACATACTATTAATGGAAAACCTAGTACCGGAATAAAAGTTTTAATGGCTACATTTTTTGATTATTTTCTTAATATATGTGATGGCATACCAACAAAATTGTTTCATGGCGATTTACAATTTGATAATATAATTTATGGAGATGACCAAAAATTTTATTTGTTAGATTGGAGACAAGACTTTGCAGGGCAATCTATTGGTGACGTTTATTATGATTTGGCAAAAATGTACGGTGGTATCTTAATGTCATATAAATTAATGAAGGATAGCAACAATTTTTCTTGTTATGCTGATGGTGGCATGGTAACTTATGATTATAAATCTGACTCTAAGTTAGATCAATTTAAACTAGCATACGAAAACTGGATTACATTCAAGAGTGAATATGACTTAGATAAAATCAAGGCTATTACTTCTCTTATATTTTTAAATATGGCACCACTACACGAGAAAGAATTTGGAAATTTGCTATTTTTCAAATCAAAGCAAATGTTACAGGAATTAATTGATTATAAAGAATATGAATCATGAAATGAGAATGATCAATAAAGATACAGAAATATATTGCTCATTTGCTAAGATTGCTGGTAATACAGGCTGCCAAATGATGAATACAGCATTTTATTACTATGGGCTAAATAAGATCTACAAATCCTTTTCAGTAGATAGCATAGAAGAAGCTGTAAATTCGGTTAGAACTTTAGATATTAAAGGTTTTGCTATAACAATGCCTTACAAAATTGAAGTACTTAAATACGTCGATGAAACTGATGAGTCTACTGCTATAATAGGAGCAGCAAATACAGTCATAAATACAAATAGTAATTTATATGCTTACAATACAGATGCATATGCTGCTAAGACATTTTTAAAAGACTATGATAATCAAAAGAAGCTGTATATTCTTGGTAATGGTGGCTACTCTAAAGCAGTTACGTGGGCTGCTAAGAGAAGTGGTTTTAATATCAAAAGAGTTACTAGAGACAATTGGAGTGATTTGCGGAGTATAAAATCTTCTATAATTTATAATTGTACTCCCGTAGATATTTCAAATCCAATGTTACAGATAGATTTATCCAATGATATGATTAATTGTCTAGTCACAACTAAGACAGGAAAAGAACTTGCAGGATTACAGGCAGCTATACAATTTAAGCTGTATACAGGATTAGAGTTTCCACTAAGCACACAAAAATAATTAAGAGAGAAAAAATGTTCCAAAAAGAAATAAAATATTTTATAGGCCCAATGAGTAAAAATATAGTTGATGCTATTGTTGAATTCGATGGCGATTTTGGTTTTATTCCATCTAGGCGACAAGTAGACTACAACGGCGGATATGTTAATGATTGGTCTACAGATAAGTTTGCTAAGTACGTAAATGGTAGAGCCCCCATACAAAGAGATCATGGTGGTATTGGCCAAGGATACAAAGATGATGATGGCTATGAATCTTTTTTACATGATTCTAGACACTTTAATATAATACATGTGGATCCCTGGAAGCACTATGATATTCTTATAAAAGGACTAGAAGAAACTGTACGTAATATAAAATTTATACATTCAAATAATTCCGATATGAAATTTGAAGTTGGTACTGAAGAAGCTATCAAAAGATTTAATTCAAAACAGATGGAGCTGATGTTAAGATATTTAGAAGAAAAGTTAGAGCCAAAAATATTTGAGAATATAGAGTACACTGTCGTCCAATCAGGTGTTGGTCTAGATTTAGGAAAACAGAGCAATACAGGAACATACAATCCGGATAGATTAGAAGAGATGATTCATATTTGTAGAAAATTTGGTAAAAAATCAAAAGAACATAATGGCGACTACTTATCTACTAAAGAATATAAAGATAGATTTGATTTAGGTTTAGACGCAATTAACATAGCACCTGAGTTTGGTCAATTAGAAACTCTATGTTATTTAGATGAAATGGGAGATAATATAGAAGATTATTATCAGATTTGTTATGATTCAAAACGATGGGAAAAGTGGGTTGGTAAAGATTTTGTGCCAGAAGATAATAAGAGAGAGCTAATCAAGATATGCGGCCATTATGTGTTTTCTAATAAACAATTTTTGAATATTAAACCAAACATAGATAGTAAAATTAAAAAAGTAATTAAAGATAAGCTAGTACATTTAAGTAATGCGTAATGATATAATAAAAAGAAGCAAATCTTTATTTGATAAAGAATCAACTTTAGAACATCTACATACATTTTCTAATTGTCCTGCCTCAATGGCATGCACAAATCAAAGTAAAGAAAAAGATTTAGTAATGGACCAAATTTGGGATATTTGTAAAAAGACAGGACTTGTGCAACTTAGAAATGTTTTCCCATTAGACATAGTATATCAATTTCCACATAACGATGGTGTAGGTAAAGTATGGGAGAATCATGACAAAGCTTTTTCTAATTTTATTTTAGAATTTAATGATGTAAACTCAGTTTTTGAAATTGGTGCTGGCGCTGGTAGACTTGGAAAATTATTTTTAAGTAGTAATAATAGTGGTCGATGGATTGGACTAGAGCCAAATCATTATTATGAGAAGATTGAAATGAAAAATTTTATTCATAAAAGAGACTGGTTTGATGAAAATTACAAAACAATAGGTGAAGTAGATGCTATAGTTCATTCTCATGTATTAGAACATATGTATGATCCATTAGCTTTTTTAAAAACAATACATGGTCAGATGGGAAATGAAGAATATCATTTATTTAGTGTTCCTAATTTATTTCACTTTATAAAAGAAAAATATACTAATGGTTTAAATTTTGAACATACACTATTCATAACAGAAGATATAATAGACAATCTATTAAAGAAGTTGGGATTTTCGCTTATTAAAAAACAATATTATTCAGAACTTCCATGCATATTTTATGCCTGCAAGAAAACTGACCCAAAAAATATTATTTGGGATAGCACACTTTATAAAAAGAATAAGGACATATTTTTAGATTTTGTAAAATTTCATGATAAAGATGTATGTGAGTTAAATAAAAAAATTGATGCTTTTGATGGAAAAGTATATTTGTTTGGTGCTCATATATTTTCCCAATTTTTAATTTATAATGGTTTACAAACTAATAAAGTAAGTTGTATTTTAGATAATAGCAAAATGAAACAAAAAAGTCGACTTTACGGAACTAATTTTTATGTAGAGTCACCTGAAATATTAAGAGATGCACAAAGAGTTGCTATTATTTTAAAAGCTGGCCAGTACAATAATGAAATAAAAAATAGCATCATAAAGAATATAAATTCAGAAGTATTATTTTGGGAGTAGATTTGCAAAATAAATTCAAAATAATATGTCCGTCTTACAATAATGAGGACTGGATTGAAACTCATATTGGTAGTATTTTAGAACAAACATACGACAACTATGAAGTTTTGTATATGGATGACTATTCAACGGACAATACTTGGAAATTAGTAAATGAGTTTGTTGGTGATAATCCAAAATTTAAGTTAATTAGAAATGATAAAAATTATGGAGCTGCTCATAACTATACTGGAGATCACTTATATGACTTTGTAGATAATGATGAAGAAATTTTAATTCATTTAGATGGAGATGATTGGTTAGCTCTTCCTGATGTTTTAGAAAAGTTAAATGAATTTTATATTCAGAATGATTATTGGATGACGTATGGTGGATTTTTAGCTTGGGAAGGCGGTGAGGACACTAAAGAGCCATATCCACAGAATACAGAATATGATAAATTCATACATAAAAATAATAAGTATAGGTCTGATTTGTGGCGAGCTAGCCATCTCCGGACTTATAAGTGGTTTTTATGGAAGTCAATAAATAAAAAAGATTTTGTATCAAATATAGATAATAAGCTATTTTGGCATGCTAGTGACTTATCTTGGGCTTATCCTTGTTTAGAAATGTGTCCATCCGATAAAATAGGTGTTGCTAATTTTATAACATGCATTTATAATGCTTCTAACCAAAATCAGAATAGAACACAAGAAAGAGAAAATCAAAATAATGAAATATATGAAATTGAAATAAGAAATAAGAAAAAATATAAGACAGTAGCTTCAAAGAAGACACTAAAAGGTGAGAAATTACCACAAGTTAATGTCTTTGGTGATATTTCAAGTGCTGAATTATGTTCAATTCCAACTAAATTTAGTTATTGTTATAATGTGTATGAAGGAGAGTATGATTTAGTATTGCTTAATGACAGTAATATTGAAAAATATCTAAACAATGAATATAAAATAAAAAATGATGTCCCAATTGTTGCTAGATTATTAGAACAAAGAGATTATTTTCAAAGTAAATTAATGAATAAGGTTAAAGATAGTTATCAAAAATTTCATACTATTTTAACATTTGACAAAATATTATTAAATAAATTACCAAATACAAAATTTTGTAATGCAGAGGGAATAACAGCATTTACTGTTTTTCCTAATGCATTGAATATATCTCCTTATCATCCTAAAATAACAAAAGATTTTAATGTAAGCCAAACAATAAATATGTTCCCTAAAGATGTATTTCATAAAGCAGTATGTATTACATCTGCAAAAGCATTTTTACCTGGCCACAATGTTAGATTAAATTTTATTAACAATTCAAAAGATAAGATAGATTTATATGGAATGGGAATAAGGGAAGTAGAAAGTAAATTAGATGTATTACATAATTACGCGTTTAGTTTGGCTATTGAAAATAATATATCTAAAAATGATTATTATTTTACTGAGAAACTTGTAGAATGCATTATTACAGGAACTATTCCTATCTATTATGGTTGCCCTAATATAGGTGAGTTTTTTGACTTGAGGGGTATCATTACTTTCGATACTCAGGAAGAATTAGATCACATATTAGATAACTTAAATGAAGAACAATATAATTCAATGTTAGAATATGCTAAAATTAATTATGAAAAAGCATTAAAATCTTTTGTATTAGATAATAATTCTTTATATGAGCTACATTTAAAAAATATAATTAAAGATGGTACTATTATTTAATATTTACATAACGCACTCTAAAGGAAATCAATTTGTTGTATACGATAGAGGAAATTTAAAATCTAGTAATAAACTAGATATTACAAAATATGCGCTATCTAGTTTATCATCAGCATACTCTTGGTCAAAAGCTATAATTAATGTAGAATTAGATACTAACCATTATAATGAAAAAGATAATAACAATATTCATGATTTTATTCTTAGTGAATTTAAAGATACTGAAGTTTTTTATTCATCTAAAAGATGTGAATTACAAAGTGAGTGGCAAAATCTTTATAATGAAATAAATAGTGATTTAATATTTTATTTAGGTAATCATGATCATATTTTCATAGACTCAGATAATTTATATTTAAAAGATTTAACAAAGATAGCTAGAAAAAATAAACATTCTACTATTATAACTTCCCATTATCCAGAAAATATAAGATGGGCCAAGTGTGGTTATATCGAACTAAATGAACAGTATCCTAAAAAATTCAATACTAATTATAAAATAGAAGATAATCATGTATTTTACGAAGGAATTTGCATAGATAGTTTGAATATAATTCCAAAATCTTTGTATTATGATTGGTTCTTTACAGGTGAATGGGGAAATGATCTTAGACTGCCAAGAACTGATGGAATAGGCGAAATAGATTTAATTAAAATAAGAAACTATTTAGGGATTTCTTTACCTCAACAAAATATTATAATACCTTACAAAGAACAATTAAGACATTTTGATGGGTATATGCATCAAAGAATAGGAAACGATGTGTGTCCTTCTTTAGCTATACCAGATGGGTTTTTTGAAGACAAAATTAAAATAAGATTTGGCTACGATGATTATAAACAGGGTTGGGTAAATTTAAATCCAATGTTAAATTATAAAGCTTTTGATAAAGCTGGTGTAGATGAAAAAATTTTAGTAAGCGACATACCTTTATTTTGGAAGGATAAAATTATCGATATTGATGAAAATCCAAATATTAGTGAAGAAGAAATGGTTCAACATAGATTATACTCAGTTTTACAAATGATTTATTCTGATGAAAGGTACAGTCATTATATTGATAAAGCTTTGGAACAAAAAATAATGAAAACATATGTTAGTAATTATAAAAAATACACATTTTAGATGATAAGATGCATATTTATGTATATATTATAGGGTTATAAGTGGATAAATTACAAACTATATTAAATTTAGTAGATGAATACATAGAAGACAAGCACTCTCAAAAAAAATGGGTAGCTGGCAAAGATTGGGTACAATATGCTGGTCCACACTTTACATCAGATGAGTATATTCGTTCTATAAAAAGTTTGCTTAGCGAATGGTTGGTGCTTGGAGAAGATGCTATGAAATTTGAAAGAAAATTTCCCAAGTTTTTTGGCAAAAGTAACGGCATTCTAACTAATAGTGGATCTAGCGCAAATCTATTAATGATGTTAGCTATGACGTCTAGGAATTTACATAATTTTCCAAAAGGTACAAAGGTCATAACACCTATCGCTGGATTCCCAACAACTTTGAATCCAATATATCAGGTTGGTTTTGAGCCAGTATTTGTTGATATTGATTTAGATACATTGAACTTAAATTTAGATCAAGTAGAAATAGCTGCTAGAGATAGTGGTGCTAAAATAATAACATTTGCGCATGTTTTAGGTAATCCACCCAATATGGATAGATTGATGGAGATAGTAGACAAATACAATCTAATATTACTAGAGGATTGTTGTGATGCATTAGGTTCTACTTATGACGGGAAAGAACTTGGTAGTTTTGGTGACATGGCTAGCTGCTCATTTTATCCAGCACATCATATTACTATGGGAGAAGGGGGATTTGTATCTACACACACTCCGCAAGAAGAAAGAGTTATTAGAAGTTTTAGGGAGTGGGGTAGAGATTGCTACTGTGTTGGTAAAGCTGCTAATCTACTTAAAAATGGAACATGTAAAACTAGATTTACTAATTGGCTCCCTTCATTACCTGACTATGTATTTGATCATAAATACGTCTATGGCGAAGTAGGATACAATCTTAAACCAATAGAGCTACAGGCTTCTATGGGACTAGCACAAATAGATAAGCTAGATGAAATACACACACGCAGAAAAGAAAACTATAAAGCATTATTTAATATATTTTCTAATTATGAAGATCATTTCCACTTGCCGAGGCCAACTAAAAAATCAGATCCAAGTTGGTTTGCTTTTCCACTAACAATAAGAGATAATTCTTTATTTAGTAGATGGGAGATTACTAACTTTTTAGAAGACGCTAAGATACAGACTAGGCAATACTTTGGTGGAAATATAATGTTAAACCCAGGATACACTAGCCTAATGGATAGTAAAAAAGTTATAGAAGACTACCCTGTCGCTAGAAAAATTACTACAGATACTTTCTTTTTGGGCACGTCACCTGTAATTCAACAGGAACAAATAGAGTATATTGAACTACAAATACATAAATTTATGAAGGAAAATAAAAAATGAATAAAAAATATATTTATACAACTCCAGATGGTGGAACAACCATGTACAGAAATGAAATTAGTAGTAATACTAAAGAAAGAATTGGTAATAAGTCATCAGAGCCAATTGGAGATAAAAAAACTGCTTTAGTTATGGGCGCCGGAGGTTTTATAGGCAGCCACATGGTTAAGCGATTAAAAAAAGAAGGGTATTGGGTAAGAGGCATAGACCTAAAGTATCCAGAGTTTTCAAAGACAGCTGCAGATGACTTTATTATAGGTGATTTAACAGATTTATCTATTGTAGAAGAAGCTATGATGTTAAAAATAGATTGGTTAGAAGTTGGATTCGATGAATTGTATCAATTTGCTGCTGATATGGGTGGCGCAGGTTATATTTTTACAGGAGAAAATGATTCAAATGTAATGCATAATTCAGGATTAATAAATTTGCATGTAGCAAAGTGTTGCACAGAAAGAAAAGTAAATCAAATTTTCTATTCTTCTTCAGCATGTATGTATCCAGAGTATAATCAAAAAGATCCTGATAATCCTAATTGTGAAGAAAGCAGTGCTTATCCAGCAAATCCTGATTCAGAATATGGCTGGGAAAAATTATTTAGTGAAAGGTTGTATAAAGCATTTGAGCGGAATCATAACTTGAATGTTAGAATTGCAAGATTTCATAATATATTTGGCCCTGAAGGAACTTGGAATGGGGGCAGAGAAAAAGCACCAGCAGCTATGTGTAGAAAAGTAATTCAATGTGCAGATGGTGATACTATAGAAGTATGGGGTGACGGCAAACAAACAAGATCTTTTTTGTATATTGATGAATGTGTTGAGGCAGTTTGGAGATTAATGAGGTCAGATTTTACTGAACCAGTTAATATTGGATCTGAAGAAATGATTGCTATTAATGATTTTGCTAAAATGGCTATTGATATATCTGGTAAAAATATAGAAATAGAAAATGTTGATGTTCCACAAATTGGTGTTAGGGGTAGAAATTCTGATAATACTTTGTATAGAGATAGTATAGGATGGGCACCAAGTCAAAAACTTCGTGTTGGCATGGAACAAACATATGATTGGATAAAAAGCCAGGTTAAGAATGCATAATCTTGTTGTGTAAAGGTGTAAATGAAGATATTTTTAACAGGTGGTAGTGGAAATTTAGGTAAAGCTTTAGTTGAAAAATTAAAAACTAATCATAATGTATTGTATCCTTCACATTTAGAGTGTGATATTCTAAATTTTTCAAATTTAAAAAATACAATAGTGAATTTTAAACCTGATATTGTTATTCATTTAGCTGCACTCGTAGATACTTTTGATTGTGAAAAAGATATTGAAAGGGCATTAAATATTAATGTAAGTGGAACTATTAATATGGTAAATGCTTGTTTAAGCTTAAACTGTAAATTTATTTATAAGTCATCTGAATATGTTTTTAGTGGTAAAAAGGGAAATTATAATGTGACGGATTTATTAGATCCTATAAACGTATACGGCAAAACAAAAGCAGCTTCTGAATATATAGTAAGTACTCTACCAAATTATCAAATAATAAGGGCACCATTCATAAGAGAGATTTATAAAAAAGTATTTACTAATCAATATTGCTCAAGATATTTTATAGAGGATGTTGTTGATAGGATTATAGATAATATATTCAACAATTCAAAAAAAATTATTCATATATCGAATTACAAAGATTCTTTATATAATCATTATTTAAAGAAAGGCATAGAAGTTGAACCTATAAAAATGTCTGATAATTTTAAAAAGGTAATACCCAAAGACTCTAGTTTAATTAATACAGGTATATAATTTATGAATAAAAAAACAGCATGCGTAACTTACTTTACTGATTCTAGATATGATGAGCTAATAACAAATGTTGAAAATAGCTTTTTAAAGTTTAACGGTAATGAATGTGATTTTTATCGTGTAGATTACAATAATAGAGAAGAATATAACCAATCATTAAAATATTATGAGTTTGCGGAAGAAACATTTCTTATGCAATATATATATGCTTATGAGATTATGAGAAGGTATGAGTATGAAAAGATAATAATTTTAGGAACTGATACGATAGTTTGTAGTAGATTAGATGAATTTTTAGATGATGACACACCTATATTAGCAACTTTGAATTATTACATACAAGAGTCTGGTGTTGGGTGGAAATCTCCTACTGAAATAGTTACACTACCAGAAGGCAACCAGTATTTAGAACATTTAAATGTAAATGCTGATGTTTGTTGTTTTAATAGTCATGAAGCATTAAAAGCTGTAATTCAATTAAGTATAGAAAATTATGACCACTTTTCAATACAAGGCGGACTAAATAGAATGATTCATACTGAAAAATTTTATGAATATAAAATAGTTGATTCACCTTATGCACTAAGTAATGTTTCTTATAATTGTAGATCAAAGGGTGTGCCTAGAACTGATATGATTAAAAGTGGAATCATTGCAAATTGTTGGCCACAAAATGTTCATGGATTTGATTATAACTGGCTGAAAGAAAGAAATTTAATCGATGGACAGCCAAGCCCTATAAAAGATTGGTATGTGAAAGATGATAAATTATTTACAAAAGATCATAAACAAATTAAATGTTTCCATTTTGTTGAAGGTATTGGCGGAAGACCATTAGAGGATTTTAATAGATTGATAAATGATTTTAAAACAAATTGGTTTAATAAAGAAACGATTAAATTTTTTAAAGAAAATTGTGAATGCACAATCTTTTTTACATAGGAGATTAATATAATGAAAAATAAAAAAATAGTATATGTTACTGGATGCTTGGGTTTTATAGGTTCATATGTAACAAGAGCATGCTTAGAAAAAGGATGGTATGTGAGGGGTATTGATAAATTGACATACGCATCAAATGAAAATTTATTAAAAGAATTCAATAAATATGATAATTTTATTTTTGATCAAAAAGACATTAATGATTTAAATTGGTTATATGATTGTGATTATATTATTAATACCGCAGCTGAAACTCATGTTGATAATTCTATTATACAAAGTGATGATTTTTTACACTCAAATGTCAATGGTGTTCATAATTTACTTGAGTTGATTAGAAGAAGAAATCAATTTAAAATGCCCATACTGCTACATTTTAGTACTGATGAAGTATACGGTGATATAGTTAATGGCGCACATAAAGAAACGGATGTGCTGAAGCCAAGCAATCCGTACTCAGCAACAAAAGCAGCAGCAGATCAAATGATTTTAGGCTGGGGCAGGACTTATAAAGTACCCTATGTCATTGTCAGACCGACAAATAATTATGGTATAGGTCAGTATGTAGAAAAACTAATACCTAAAGCTTGCAAATTCTTAAAAGTAGGTAGAAGGGTACCACTACATAATAATGGTACGCCTGTGCGAATGTGGTTACATGCTAAAGATACAGCGCAAGCTATCATAAAAATTATAGAAAGTAAAACCAAAAATGAAATATACAACATATCAGGAGATTTTGAGCAAAGTAATTTAGATACTGTTAAAAAAATCTTTAAGAGTTATTCCTTACCTTTTGGTGACGATTATGGAAATCATATTGATTTATCATATGATAGATTAGGACAAGATGTTAGATACGCAATTGATGATTCAAAGTTAAGAAACTTAGGCTGGCAACCGTTTTGTAAGTTTGATGATGAATTAGACTCTATTGTACAATATTATAAGGAGCATTTCATATGGTAGAGTTATATCAAAGAATAATAGATATAGCATATAAATATAAAGCTTCACACCTGGGCAGTTATTTTTCATCAGTTGATATTATAGATAAAATATTTACTAAAAAAGATAATGATGATATTTTTATATTGTCCTGCGGTCATGCAGCATTAGCTTTATACTGTATTATTGAAAAATATCATGGCAAGGATGCTGAAATGCTATTTAAGAAGCATGGAGGACATCCACACAGAGATGAGAAGAATCATATTCATTGTTCTACAGGTAGCTTGGGACTAGGGATAACAGTTGCAGTTGGCAGAGCGTTGGCTAATCCAAGTAGAAAAGTTTATGTTTTACTAAGCGATGGTGAATGTGCTGAAGGATCTGTGTGGGAGAGTTTGCGATTTATAAAAGAACAAAATATTGAGAATATTGAAGTATATGTTAATGCAAATGGATATGCAGCCTATGATTCAATTGATATTGAGTATCTAGAAAAGAGATTAAAATCATTTTTACCATCAATACATGTGATAAGAACGAAAGTAAATCAGTTCTCTTTTTTAAATGGATTAAATGCCCATTATCATATTATGAATAAAGAAGATTATGAAGAAGCATGTGGGTTATTAACGTGAGAAAGTTATTTAGTCAACTATTGTATAAGAAAATGGCAAAAGATGAAAGCATTATTTTAATTACAGGTGATTTAGGCTATGGTTTATGGGACAGAATCAGAATAGATTTTTCAGATAGATTTTATAATGCAGGGTCAGCAGAACAATTAATGATGGGAATGGCCGCTGGGTTTGCTATGGAGGGAATGAAACCAGTAGTTTATTCAATAACACCTTTTTTGCTATATAGACCTTTTGAAATTATAAGAAATTATTTAGATCATGAAGAAATTCCTGTGAAATTAATTGGCGGTGGCAGAGATGATGATTATGGCTATCTTGGATTTTCTCATTGGGCTAAAGATGATAAAGAAATAATGGGCTGTTTTAAGAATATCATAACTAGACACCCTGTATCTGAAGATGATTTAAAAAATAATTTTAGCTGGTATATTGATTGTGATAAACCACTTTACATAAATTTGAGTAAGTAACATACTTATTGCTATAAGGAGAAACATTATGTGTAAATGCAAAGAATGTAAGTGCGAAAGTACTAAGGAATGTAAAGAATGCAAATGTTGTACCAGATCCACATGCGGATAGTTAAATAATAATATTGGAGAAAAGTTATGGCACAGAAGCCAGCGTCGTTTGAATACAACGGCACGTTAGTAAAAGTTTTAGATGGAGACACTATAGATTGTTATATCGATTTAGGTTTCGATTTAAAAATAAAAAAAAGAATTAGATACATGGGTATCGATACTTGGGAATCACGTACTAGGGATTTAGATGAAAAGGTAAAAGGTTTAGCAGCAAAGGCTAGAAATAAAGAATTATTAGAGGCTGGAGTTTTTAAAATAGTTTCATTTGGCACTGGTAAATTTGGAAGAGTTTTGGGTGAGATTTTTGTACCAGAAATCTCAGTAGGCGGTCCAGTACCTGAAGGCGTGGATCGTAGCGCTGATGGCCTGGTTAGTATTAATGATATACTAATTGCTGAAGGACATGCTTATGAATATGAAGGTGGAAAGAAAAAGAACTTTGAGGCTGAAATGGCCAAAGAGAAGGCAGCTAAGAAAGAAGATTTAGTTGATAAGCCGACTGAAGAGCAGGAGGCTGCAACGCAAGAATAAAACAACAAATACCTTTCATTATTCAATAAAGGGTATTAGATTACAACTATGACATACTTCATCAAATTAAAAGATGATACAAATGAAGAGCTAATGTTTGATAGTAATATATTGGGACATGAAAGTTTTGGTACATTTTATGCCGAGCGTGGCATGAGATCACTAATGACGATTCTAGAAAAGAACCCAGAGGTTATAGGAAGTGTCAAGATAATAACAGATACAGGAAAAGAACTTTCTATAACAGAGTTTGTTGACAAAATATACAAACTTAAAGTCCTGTATAATTAAGGAGCAAATGATGAGCCAGCACTGGACAAGATATGTTGAAGATTGGGAATATGAAGAAAGCCGCGAGTATGTTAAAGATAAGAAAAAGAAGAAACAAAAATTAACTCATGAACAAGAACAAAAACTAAAGGAGACGAAGAAAAATGGGGTTAAGCATCCTAAAAAACCTAAGCGTTAGTGCAATACTATTACTTTTAATTGGTTGTGAAGATACACGACTAGATGAAGGATCACGAGTAGATGATAGCTATGGGACAATATATGTATCAGTAGATGATGTCCCTGCTATTGAACTTAATGATTATTCGTGGCAAACATTGAAGACAATGTATGGTAATTTAGTTTCTGAGGATGCTAATATTGAATATGTGCGAATTGAATGGGAATCTGATATGTTCTGGCTCGTTTATGATACAACAGGATATTTTAAAACAGACTGCAGAGGATGTGAGTCTGGAACCTGGTATAGCAGTGATGGCAGTACTTTAGAGATGGAGTATGATTTCCATACAATGGCTCCTGTTACAAACTTCATATCATTAACTGATGAAAATGGTTCATTTGGAAATGTTATAGCACCTGTAAGAGCAATGAAAGGTGACGCGATGTGGTTGTGGTGGACAGTTGCAAATGTTTATACAGATTCAATGTTAATAGTACTAGAATAATGAAATACGTATTAATTAATAGAGAAAATGAAGTAGTTGACACAGCTGATTTGACATATAATATCGGTGTAAGTGGTGCACGAACTTATTTTGTGAAGAGAAAACAAATTGAAAGTGAGAAGTTTGACCAAATTTGGAGGGTCATGACTGAAACAGAGTATAAAAGAATGAAAGCCCATGATGAAACTCTTAAAGAGTATGAAGAATTTGGTAGCTGGCTAGACTATGAGAAATCGTAACATAATGAAACAAACTGTAACATTTTGAATGTATCAAAAAGATACAAAGTAATATAGTGCCCACATGAGTACTTTTTTAAATATAACAATATTAACACTTAAAAAATAAATAAAAAAAGTTTTGAAAATACTAGGGTTTGGCACGGTTTTTTCCTTATAATACTGTAAACATAACTTAATTAAGGAGAAAAAACATGTTTATTAACTTAATAAAAAAAATAAAGAGCAATAAAGGTAATTCACTTGCTGAATTTGCTGTTGTTACTGCGATGATGGGTGCTTTGGCATCAACTGCCGCACCGAAATTTGGTAGTGTTGGTGATGGTGCTAAAAAAGGTGCTACAATCGCTACACTTGACAAAATCAAATCAGCTGCTAACAATTACTACAACGCTAAAGTAACTGAAGAAGGTAAGGGACGTTTCCCAGGACAGACTAAGTATGATGAAAAAGTTGGTGGATTCGATCTTCCAGCAAATACATCTACGGATGAAGCACTGGAAACATATCGGGAAACTATTCTGAATACACAGACAGGATACGAAGCAGACCTAACCGATTATGTGTATGTATTTTCACCAGCAGTAGATGATGAAGATGCACTCGCAGGTGATTGGATGAGTTTCATAGGTACTACACACCAGATAGATGCTGGCTT
>DQLC01000093.1 GCA_015660425.1 Alphaproteobacteria bacterium | reverse complement strand
CCCATTCCACTTATATTAATTTGAACTTTATCCCCTCTATTTACCCAAAAAGTTTCTACAAGGCTACCTAGTAAAATTATTGAATTCTTACTGAGGTGTGATCCTATAATTTCTTTCTGACTCACCAACCATTTTATAGCGTTAAAAGGATTACCTAATATATTATTACCTCTACCTGTACCAATTTTATTATTATTTATATACATTGAACCTTCTGTAATTCCTATATCTTCAAATTTTTCTTGATACCTATCTAACCCTAAAACACAGCCTGCATTAAAGAAATCATCAGCAATTAAATGACTTACTGAAAAATTTTTCCAATTACTATATCTATCATCTACAATTTCAATAGCGGGGAAAAAATATTCAATACTATTATAAATATCATATATATTTGGCTCAGTATTAAAAATTAGATTATTTGACAATTTTACAGCTAATTCGCACTCAACACCTACTCTATTAAAATTATCAAAATTTAAATATACACCTGAATTGTAACAATTTTTTTCTCTCAATGTCCCTGCACATGGGTGTTCTATACCCAAATAACTTTGCATAACCTCAGTAGTACACCCAATCTTTCTTCCAATAGTCTTATCTTTTGTTTTATCTAATTCTACATGCACTTTATTTTGGATTAGATAAGCATCTTTTATATTATTGGGTATTAAGTCTATATTATCATTTGAAATATAGTGATTTGTACTACGAGCTTTTAAAAGACTTTTTACTATAGAGTCAATATTATTGTTCATATACCTACCAATCAAAAGAATATTTATATAATGTTAACAAAATATAAGTTATCTATATTTTAAAATGAATTATAAAAAACAAAATTCAGACTTAAAAAATTATAGATTAATTATAAGCATAGCTATACCTATGATTTTATCAAATATTTCAACACCATTATTAGGCTTTATTGATACAGCAATAATTGGAAGAATAAGCGTCCAGCAAATTGGTGCTATTGCCATAGGAAGCTCAATATTATCTTTTTTATATTTTTGCTTTAGCTTTTTTAGAATGGGGACCACTGGATTAATCGCACAAGCATATGGAAAAAATAATTATAACGAAGTTGAGAATATTATAAAAAAAAATTTATTTCTTGCATTGATCTGTGGCTTATTTTGTATACCAAGCCTACTGTTAATCAAAGATATAATAATAAACATATTTAGTGATAATCTAATTATTCACACTTTAACTAAATCATATATAAATATTAGAATATTTGGAGCCCCTGCAACTTTTATTAATTTTGTTATATTTGGAGTATTACTAGGAAGTAACAAACCATGGAAAATATTTAAGTTAGTTATATTTATTAATATTTTAAATATAATTTTAGATTTATATCTTGGTGTTCATATTGGTTTAAATTTAAATGGTATAGCCTATGGAACAATTATATCAGAATATACTGGGGTATTGATCGGTTTATATTATATAAAAAATCTAATACCATTAGATAATTTATTTAAGCAAAAAAGTTTATTTAAAAATAATTTTAATATAATTTTTAAAGCTAATATAAATCTGTTTATTAGAACTGCATTAATTTTAATAAGTATATTAATGTTTACAGCTATTGGATCCCGTTTAGGCGAGACTATATTAGCAGCAAATGCTATTTTAATTATATTCCAAATGTTTCTCTCTTATAGCCTAGATGGTTTTGCTCAGGCAGCTGAAGTATTAGTAGGCAATGAATATGGTAAAAAAAATAAAAAAAATATTATAAATATTATTATTTCTTCAGGAATTATCTCATTTATATTTGCGTTATTCTATAGTATAATATTTTATTTTTTTGCCACTAAAATTATACTAATGATAACCTCCATAGATGAAGTAATAACTGAAACTAATAATTACATTATTTGGATTATACTATCACCATTGATATCATTCTTATCTTTTCATCTAGATGGCGTCTTTATTGGCTCTAATAAAACAAAAATAATGCGAAACTCAGTACTGATTAGTTTTATAATATATCTGATATGTCTAATTATATTTGTGCCTATATATGGAAACCAGGGTTTATGGGGTTCATTTATAATATTTATGTTTTTTAGAGGTCTATTACTTCTTATAAAATATAAGAGTTTATATAAATTTAATTAATATTATATTTTGTAGAATTTTTATTCACTACTACATTTACCTGTCATGTGAAAATTATCTGGATTAAATAGAGAAATTAATTCAAAAGTTTTTTCTTCATTAGAATAATTAATTTCTACAAGCGTATTATATATACGAGAACTTGTTCTACCTATCCATTTACCTCTTCCATATAAATCACCATTTTGGGATACAGAAGTTCTAATTTTACCCAAACGTTTTTTTTTATTATATCTAATATCGACTAATGATCCACTTCCACCTGCAGACTCAAATGTCCATTTTGCAGTATACATATTTTTATAATCAACTGCTATACCAATGCAATTTAAAGGTTTGTATTGTGCTTGATAATCAATTTTTTCTGCAATTATAAAAGAGGAGTAGATAAAAGTTAATAGAAATACTGCTTTATTCATTATTTATATATAATAGATGGAAGCCACGTAGCTAATTCAGGAAAAATAGATAAAATACCAAGCATTAAAATTTGAATAAGTACAAATGGAGCAGCACCTTTATATATATCAGTAGTTAATACACTTTTAGGAGCCACACCCCGTAAATAAAATAAAGCAAAACCAAAAGGAGGTGTTAAAAATGATGTTTGTAAATTAACAGCAATCATTATAGCAAACCATAATGGATTGATATCCATCATTAATATTGCAGGCCCTATTATTGGTAATACTACATATATAATTTCAATAAAATCTAGAAAAAACCCTAGAAGAAACATTAGTATCATAGTAATTATGATAGCAGTAACCACTCCACCTTCTAAATTCATTAAAAATTCAGCTACAATGTCATCTCCACCAAATCCTCTAAATACTAAACTAAACATGGCCGCTCCTATCAATATAGTAAACACCATAGAAGTTGTTTGCGCTGTTGATGTAGCTACCTCTTTTAATATTTTAAAAGATAATTGTTTTCTAGAATAAGCTAATATCATAGCTCCTATAGCTCCTACACCTGCAGACTCAGTTGGCGTAGCAAGCCCCATCAAAATTGACCCTAACACAGCAAATATAAGAAAAAGTGGAGGTATTAAAACTTTTAAAACGCGATTACGTAACTCGTTAAACTCTAATGCATCTCTTTCAGCCTTAGGAATTACTGGCATTTTATCCGGAAAAATATTTGCATAAATTATTTGCCAAAGAATATATAAAACAACTAAGCATAATCCTGGTAATAAAGCTCCCATAAATAAATCTGTTACTGAGATAGAGTCAGGAGCAAAATTACCTTTTGCTAATTGTGCTTGCTGATAAACAGCTGAAATTTGATCGCCTAATAATATTAAAACTATAGATGGAGGAATAATTTGGCCAAGCGTTCCTGCTGCACAAATTGTGCCTGCAGAAATAGTAGGAGAATAACCTCTTTTAAGCATAGTTGGTAATGACAGTAAACCCATGGTTACTACTGTGGCGCCAACTATTCCTGTAGATGCTGCCAATAAAGCCCCTACTATTGTAACTGATATACCTAGACCACCTTTTAAACTTCCTAATAAAAGCGCCATGGTATCAAGTAATTCTGCTGCTATCTTAGATCTCTCTAACATGACTCCCATAAACACAAATAATGGAACAGCTATTAATAAATCATTAGTCATTATGCCATATATTCTATTAGGCAAGGCTTGTATAAATGCCATATCAAATGAGTTGAAGAATGAACCAACAATCCCAAAAAATAGAGCTACACCTGAAAGCGTAAAAGCAACTGGAAATCCAGTCATTAGTACACCTAAGAGTGAAACTAACATTAAAACAATAAAAATTTCTTGTTCAAACATTAGTTTTTATTTCTTTTTATCATTTTTAAGAATCAAAATAGAATTAGTGATTATAGAAATACTTTGTATACTTACAAGTATTGCAAATGCCCATAGAAACGTTTTCATTATAAACACAAGATGAAGGCCTCTTTCTTCGATTGAACCTTCCAGTTGTTCCCAAGAATTTAGTACGTAACTCCATGAATAATAAAAAATTACAAAACAAACAGGTAATAGTAAAAATATAGATCCTAACAAGTCAATAAGTGCTTTATTTCTTTTAGACATATTTTGATATAAAACATCAACTCTAACATGCTTGTCCTTTAAAAGAGTATATCCCCCGCATAATAAAAAAACTGCAGAATACATAAATCTAACAGATTCTTGCATCCATATAAAACCTATACTAAAACCATAACGCAAGACTACAACTAGAACAGTAACTAATACCATGAAAAGCGTTAACCAACTAACAGTCTCTCCAATATACTTATTTATTAAGTTTATAGTTCTGATTAAATACACAACTTACCTTAAATTTAGTTAAAACAGTTAGATCTAGGAAACCCTCTAGGAGCTAATCTACCAGATTGTGCTCTTTTTCCAAGCCATAATTTTAAATCTTTAAATATCCTTTTTTTATCCGCTATTATACATATTAGACCATCGTTATATCTAAAGGCTTTAGCATCGGATAAATCACCCTGCTTAACTTTTTGAAATATTACACCTTTACCTCTATTTTGCATTGGTAATTCTGATAAACTAAATATTAATAATTTATGATTTTCGCCTATTACAGCAATATGATCATCATCATCTTTTATAGTTTTAAAAACTACTAGCTTATCATTTTTATTTATCTCTAATACATTTTTTCCCAACTTAGTATAAGCTAGTAAAGATTTCATATTGGGAATTAAAAAACCTTTATTATTTGAGGATGCTACTAATAATTTTTTATTCTCTTCATATATACTAATAGAAACTATACTGTCTTCTGATGGCAAATCCATAAATAGTCTAATGGGTGAGCCAAAGCCTTTACTAATATCCATATTTATCAATAATAAAGTAAATACTCTTCCAGAATCTGATGCTAGTAATAGTTTATCAGTGTTATTTACTAACAAAATAAATTTTTCTTCATCACCTTCTTTATATTTTATAGACGAAATATTTTCATGACCTTTTACTAATTGTATCCAATTATTTTTAGATAAAATAAATATATAAGGTGCTTCATCAATTATTTCTTTTAAATCATCTTCATCATCAATTGGAGTATATTTAATTAAAGTTCTTCTATCAGATAATTCCCTATTTTTTTTTAAAGTTTGGGATAAATCTCTAACTTCTTCATCAATTTTATTAAATTGTTTTGTCTCTGAGTTCAACAATTCATTAATTTTATTTATTTCAATAGCTAATTTATTTTTTTCATCAGTAATTAATTGTTCTTCAAGGCGCCTAAGAAATCTTAAACGTAAATTTAAGATCGACTCTACCTGCATATCAGTCAATTTCCATCTATTCATAATCTTTTCTTTAGGATTGTCATCTTCACGTATGATTTCAATTATTTCATCTAAGTTATCAAATACTATTAAATAACCTTCTAATACTTCCTTTCTATCCATTGCGATTTTTAATCTATTTTTACTGTACCTAATTATAACTTCTTGTCTATGATCTATAAAAGCTAATAAGACCTCTTTTATATTCATCACCCTAGGGTTTCTACTCGAATCAATTACATTCATATTTAAGCTAATCTTTACCTCTAAGTCTGATAATTTAAATAATCTTGCCATTAACTGACTAGGTGTAACATCTCTATTTTTAGGAATAATTAGAATTCTAATATCATCTGTAGACTCATCTATAATGTCAGATAATATTGTTAATTTCCTTAAGGAAATTAATTCTTCTATTTTTTCTATTATTCTTGTTTTTGTAACACTCCATGGAATTTCATTTACTACTATAATATATTGACCATGAGTCTTTTTTTCTACAATCCATTTAGCTCTTAATCTAAAAGAGCCTTTCCCTGTCTCATATGCTTTTTTAATTGATTCAGGACTATCTATTACAGTTCCACCTGTCGCAAAATCAGGGCCTTTAATATATTTAAATATTGAATTTATATTTGCATTAGGGCTTTTTACTAAATGCCTTATAGCTAATAATAATTCTATTATATTGTGAGAAGGAATGTTAGTTGCCATTCCTACCGCTATTCCTGTAGCGCCATTTGCTAGTATATTAGGAAATAATCCAGGCAATACTATAGGTTCATTATATTCCCCGTCATAAGTACTAGTAAAATCAACTGTATCTTTATCTATATCTTTAAGTAATAATTCTGCAATTCCTGTTAAACGTGCCTCCGTATATCGCATAGCTGCTGCTCTATCACCATCAATACTGCCAAAATTTCCTTGGCCATCAACTAATGGATAACGCACAGAAAATTCTTGAGCTAATCTAACCATCGCATCATAAACAGCCTGATCACCATGAGGGTGAAATTTACCAATAACATCACCTACAACTCTAGCACATTTTTTAAACCCAGATTGTGGAGACATTTTTAGTTCAAGCATCGCATATAACAAACGTCTATGAACAGGTTTTAAGCCATCCCGTACATCAGGCAATGATCTTGACATAATAGTAGACATTGCATAAGAAACGTACCTATCACCTAATGCATCTGAAAATGTTAAATCATTAATCACTTGTTTACTATTATTTTTTGTATCTTCCATTTAAAACCCTAAATAAATAATTTAACTTGGTTTAAAATTTAATTATCATTAAAATTTAATTTTTGTAATTTATTTGTAAACCTATCTCTTGAATCAGGCAACCTCAATCCTATTGACAGAACATATCTATTCAAAAAAAATGTGGTTAATTTTATACCATTAATTAATTCATTTTTATTACTTGTATTTTTATTTAAATTCTGAAGGAAATTAGGTAAAATTAATAATTTATTTTTCCACTTTCCAGCACCTTTTGCAGATACGGCCCTCCCAGATTTAGGAGAAACATATTCTAAATTATTAATATCTCCTGTTACTACACATTTAGAAAAGTCTAAACCATAACCTAATTCAGATAATAGTAATAATTCCCAGTGGATATATTTTGATAGCCATAATTCTTCTTTCTTACTTAGATATTTAATTATTTGAATAGTCCTAATATATAAGGTGCTGTGAGACTGCCTTGCTGCTAGAAAAGCATATAACATACTACATATGGCAATTAATGCTTCTAATTTAAGAGAATTATTCATTATATTATATAAGTAAGACTTTTCCAGTTCAGATTTATAAAAACCTAACTGTTCTTCTAATCTACCAGTCCATTCAACCGAAAGAATATTTCCTACTTCATAAATATTTCCACTTTTTTTTGTTGTATTATATTTTACTAAGCCAGCATGCACACCATGATTCTCAGTAAACAAATGTAAAATTAAAGAATTTTCTCCATATTTTTTAACAGAAATAATTAAACCTTTATCTTGCCATCTCATTTTAACTAAACATTATAATCTAAACCTAGATTTTTATAATAATCTGGAGATGTATCCCAATTATCTTTAACTTTTACAAATAAAAATAAGTGCACTTCTTTATCTAACATTATTTTTAGTTCTTTTCTACTTTCTGTTCCAATATGTTTTAGATTTAAACCATCAGCGCCTATAACTATTTTTTTTTGTCCTTTTTTTTGAACATATATCAATACGTCTATCCTAATAGAACCATCCTGAAGTTGATTCCAATCTTCTGTCTCTACAGCCATTCCATATGGTAATTCATGATGGAACCTATTCATTAATTTTTCTCTAATAATTTCAGCAACTAATAATCTATAGGGAATATCTGTTACATGATCTTCTGGGTAATGCCAATTACCTTCAGGTACATTATTCGCTATGTAATTTTTAAGTTCTTTAACTCCATCTCCATTTAAAGCAGATATAAAAAAAAACTCTCTACATGTAAAATGTTGATTTATTTTATCTACTAAATCTAATAAAATTTCAGATTGTACTAGATCAATTTTATTAATTACACATATTAGCTGCTTAGACAGTTTAATTTTTTTACTTTTAAAAGCTTCAGAAATTAATAATGAGTTACTATCTAAAGTCCTATTAGCCTCTAACATTAATATAGTAATATCTGAATCTTTTACACTTTTCCATGCTGAATTAATCATTGCCCTATCAAATTTACGTTTTGGAACAAATATTCCTGGTGTATCTATTAAAACAACCTGAGAAGAGTCTGAACAAAAAATACCAATAATATTATTCCTAGTTGTTTGTACTTTCCTAGTAACAATAGAAACTTTCTGTCCCACTAATCTATTTATTAAAGTAGATTTACCAACATTAGTCGCACCAATAATATTTACAAAACCAAATTTTTTAATAAAGTTATCCATTTTATTTTTTACTTTTTATTTTTTTTAATAATGTAAATGCAGCCATTCTCTCAGCTTCTTTTTTTGAAACACCTTTTCCATGGCTTTGTCCTAAATTAGATACACTAACTAATACTTTATAAATAGGTGAATGATCTGGGCCATCTTTAGTATAATTACTATATATTGGCATGCTATATTTATTCGCCATAGCTAATTCCTGTAATTTAGATTTAGGGTCTTTAGGTGGACTATTATAATTTAAGATTAATTTATGCCATATAGATTCAATGCAAATTTTAGCACTACTATAATTACTATCTAGAAATATAGCTCCTAAAATAGCTTCCATAGTATCTGAAAGTATAGAATAATTTTCACCATTTTTAAAACTTAGATTATCGGCAACTAATATATAAGCTGATATATTAAGTTTGATTGCTATATCTGCTAGAGTTTTTCCACTCACTAATACAGAAATTCTTCGGGCTAAATCTCCTTCTGATTCATTAGGAAACATCTCATATAAAATATTAGCTATTGCTAACGCCAAAACTCTATCACCAAGAAACTCTAATCTTTCAAAACTTATTTCTGCTTTATTATTTAAATAACTAGTATGAGTTAAAGCATTTAATAATAAGTCCTCATTTTGAAATTTATATTTTAAAGTTGATTGTATTTTATTTATATCACTCATGTTTATTATATTCTTTTAAAAATACGCTCCACTCTAACAGAAGAAGGCCACAACCATAACTTCCATAATGGTTCAGATCTATCTCTAGAATAAAATATTATTTGAGCTCTACCGACTAAATGGTCAAAAGGAATAAAGCCTAGTTGACTTAGAATTCTACTATCAGAGGATTGATCTCTATTATCTCCCATAGCAAAAATATGACCTTCTGGTACTGTATATACGTCCGTATTATCTAACATACCATTAGGTGTAGCATCTAAGACATCATATATAAAATCATTAGACAACTTCTCTTCATATCTATCATAAGTTTGCATAATATTATTTCTGTCTTTAGCCCTCCATGACCCTTTTGACTTTCTTTCAATTGCAGTGTTATTTAAATATAATATACCGTCCTTAACCTGTATTTTATCACCTGGAAGACCTACTATTCTTTTTATATAATCAATTTTAGTATTTTTAGTGAATTTAAAAACTGCTACATCACCTCTTTCAGGGTAATTACCAAAAATTCTACCAGAATAATTTGGAAAACTCATTGGAAATGAATGCTTACTATAACCAAATGAATATTTAGACACAAATAAATAATCTCCTTCTAGAAGCGTTGGTTTCATTGAACCTGAGGGGATACTAAATGGTTCAAAAGCAAAAGTTCTAAGTGTTAATGCTATTAAAATTGCTATAAAAAAAGTTTTAAAATTTTCTATCCAATAATTCTTTTTAGGCAACAAATCTTTATTTTTAATTATTTTTTTTTTAAATAAATTTAATTTCATTAAAACGTAAACTCCAATTATTAATCAGATATAATAACTATAGCTAAAGCTAGCTTTCTATCATCAGTTAAACTAATTTCTATTAGGGCATCTTTATGATTTAGAGTAATTAATCTGTATTGGTCAAGGGCACCCCCATTAAGTTTTATTGTTGGCTTCCCAGATTTTAAATTAACTACCTCAATATCTTTATAAAAAACACCTTTTCTAAAACCTGTTCCTAAAGCTTTTGAACAAGCTTCTTTTGCTGCAAACCTTCTAGCATAGGAATCTATAGAATTAGATCTAGACTCACATTTATTAATTTCTCCTTCGGTAAAAATCCTATTCTTAAATCTGTCTCCAAATCTATTTATCGTAGATTCTATTCTTTTTACATCACATATATCTTGACCAATACCTATAATCATTTGCAATCATCTATAATATTTCGCATTTTTTTTACTGCACCCTCTAAACCCATAAATATTGATTCTCCTATTAGAAAATGTCCAATATTTAACTCTTTTATATAACTAATTTTAGCTATATCAATGACATTATCAAAATTTAAACCATGTCCAGCATGAGTTTCAATATTATTATCAGTAGCATATTTTGCTGCTTTATTAATTCTATCTAATTCTTTAATAGTATTAACAGAATTACAATATTCTCCCGTATGCAATTCAATTATATTGGTACCTATTTCTATTGCAGCATTTATCTGATCAAGATTAGGGTCAATAAACAAAGACACATCAATATTAGAATTAGTACATTCTTTAATAATTTTCTGTATAAAATATTTTTTTTTATCTTCTATATTTTTAATATCTAATCCACCCTCTGTAGTAATTTCTAATCTTTTTTCAGGAACTAAACATACTCTTTCAGGTCTAGCCTCTAAAGCTATGCTTAACATTTCATCAGTTGGTGCTATCTCTAAATTTAAAGGTAGTTCAATAGATTCTTTTAATGCTTTAATATCTATATCTGATATATGTCTTCTATCTTCTCTGAGATGAGCTGTAATTCCATCAGCACCTGCATTTGCAGCAATTTCTGCTGCTTTAACGGGACTAGGTTGATTACCACCTCTAGCATTTCTTATTGTTGCCACATGATCTATATTAATTCCAAGTCTCATATTATGCCTTACGTTTTTTTCTTTGATAATTTAATTTTGTTTTTATAATTAATAATTATAAGTCTAGATAAAAAATAGCAGGGCATTCCAATTAATATTATTAAAATAAATGAACCAAAAATCATCGGAGGTATTATTTGTAATTCCTTTAAATTATTTAAAGAATCTACATAACTAAATTTTATAAAAAAAGTATAAAATCCATTCCATAATAAAAGCAATTCGTTAGATAATAATTTCATATTTATATTTGGAACATTACTAGTACTATAAAATAATATACCAACCTTATAATTCATTATCCATATAAATGGAAATGTCCAAGGATTACCCACCAAATTTCCTATTATTGATGCAAAAATACTTGCTCTAAAAAGCCAAGCTAAAAATATTCCAATAAAAAAATGTAGGCCAAAAAATGGCGTTATTGCAGCTGCGACCCCAAAAGTAAAACCTAAAGCAATAGAATGGGGACTATGTGGTAATCTTTTTAATCTTAGGACTATATACTTTATTATTCTCCTCCAACCTTTTTTTGGCCACAAAAAGTATAAAATATTATATATAAAATTACCTTTTTCTCTTCTTTTAAATAGCATTATTTTCCTGGCCTGCTACCAGGCTTTATGGCAAGCATATTTTTTAGATCCTCAGGAAGATTATCTGGATCATAATTAGGAATATTTAAATTGGCTAAAGTTACTAAAGGTACTCCCAGATCTACAGAATTACCCCCTCTATTTATCAAGGCTGCTTCCCCAATTATATCTCCTCCTAATTCTCTTATACAATCAAAACACTCTAAAGAAGATTTTCCAGTAGTTACTATATCTTCTACCACTAAAACTTTTTGCCCTTTATTTATTTGAAATCCTCTTCTAATAGTAAATTTTCCATCTTTCCTTTCCGCAAAAATGTTTTTTTTAACTAAATGTCTCGATAATTCATAACCAACAATTACTCCTCCCATAGCTGGAGAAACTATTATATCTATATCTTTAATATTAATAATATTATTTACCTTTAAAGCTAAGCTTTTACATAAGGATTCTGCAATATTCGTATTAGAGAATATTAAAGCTGATTGCAAATACATCCTACTGTGCAAGCCAGACGAAAGGATAAAATGTCCTTCTAAAAGTGCGCCTATTGATTTATATACATCTAAAACCTGCTTTTCACTCATAATTAACATAATAAAATCCTAAATTAATTATATTTCTCTTTAGCTCTATTTACCTCATATACACTTAAATTTGTTCTCAGACCCGTAATAATTTCATTTAAATGCTTTGCATCATTTACTTCAATATCTAAAGACATTTGAAAAAAATCATCAGACCTTTTATTTACTAGTAAATTTGTTATATTTCCACCAAATTCTGCAATAGTTTGGGTTAAAGAATTTAAACTTCCTTTTTTATTCGTTAATATAATATTTAGTCTACCAATATTATTTTCAGAGTTTTTCTTATTCCAAGTTAAACTAACCCATAATTCAGGATTATCTGTAAATCTTTCTAATGTAACACAATCAAAGGTATGAATAGTAATGCCTTTACCTTCCGTCATTAAACCAACTATTCTTTCACCAAATAATGGGTAACAGCATTCACCCATATGTATTGCAACTCCAGGTTTTAAGCCTTTTAAGGATATTCCTTTATCTTTTTTGTTGGTAGATAAATTTAATGTTTTATTATTTTTAGATTTATTTGGGAATATAAGAGTTATTACTTCTTCGCTATTAACTTCAGCTTTACCTAACGCCATAAATAAAGACCTTTTACTTTTAAAACCTGTTTGTTTTAGAATTGGATCTATTAATTTATCATGAAATTGTTTATTTTTTAATATGAAACTATTTTCTAAAATAGACCTGCCTAATTTTATAAATTCTATTTTATCATTCTCTCTAATAAATTTATTTATATAAGATCTAGCTTTTCCAGTTACGGCATAATTAAGCCAAACAGGTTGAGGACTTTGTCCATTGGTCCTTAATATCTCAACTTGATCTCCATTAGATAAAATCGTTTGTAAAGGTGCTGATCTACCGTTAATTTTACATCCTACGCACGTTTCACCTAACTGCGAGTGAACGGCAAAAGCAAAATCTATTGGTGTCGCACTTTTTGGCATAGTTATTACCTCACCCTTTGGGGTGAAACAAAACACCTGGTCAGAATACATTTCCATTTTTGTATGAGATAATAAATCCGCAGCACCTGAAGAATTTCCTATAATTTCTGAAAATTCTTTAAATAAATTTAAACTTACTGTATTCAATTTTATTGGCAAACTACCTTTTTCTTTATAATACCAATGAGCTGCAACTCCATATTCATTCAATTCATGCATTTTTTTTGTTCTAATTTGAATTTCTATAGGTCTTCCTAATGGACCTATAACGTTAGTATGAATTGATGAATAACCATTTGACTTTGGAGTAGATATATAATCTTTAAATCGTCCTGGAATCATTGGCCAAATATTATGTATTATGCCTAATGCTTTATAACAATCACTTATATTTGCACATATAATCCTAAAAGCGTATATATCTGATATGTTTTCAAAAGCAATAGAAGATTTTTGCATTTTTTTCCATACAGAATATATACTTTTCTCCCTTCCCTGAATTTCTATATGTTTATTATTTAATTTTAACTTATTTTTAATTTCTTTGATTATTTTTTTTACTAATTCATGATCTTGGCTTCGTAAAAATATAATTCTTTTATTGAGTGATTTTCTGATTGAAGAATTTGTTTGTGAAAATGCTATATCCTCTAACTCTTCACGCATATTCTGCATTCCGATTCTAGCTGCAAGCGGAGCATAAACATCTAATGTTTCGCTAGATATTTTTAACCTCCTATCTTCAGAATCTATATGAGTTATAGTTCTCATGTTATGTAGTCTATCCGCTAATTTAACCAATAAAACCCTTATATCTTTCGACATAGCTAATAAAAATTTTCTAAAATTTTCAGCTTCACGTAATTCTATATGAGGAGCTTCTATTTTAGATAACTTTGTTACCCCATCGACTAGTCTAGCTATCTCCGCACCAAATAATTTTCTTATTTCTGCTCTAGTAGCTACTTCGTCCTCTACTGTGTCATGTAATAATGCAGTTGTAACACTAATCCAGTCTAATTTATAGTCAGCTAAAATATTTGCTACAGCTAAGGGATGAAAAAAATATGGGTCACCAGAGTCCCTTTTTTGTTCACGATGTCTTTCTCTAGAAAAATTTACTGCTTTGATAAGGACATCTTTTTTAATACTAGGATCATAACTACTAACTTTATCAATAATACCCTGATAGTAATTAAGATTATTTTGACTTTCATATTTAGGATTGAGTTTTTTTAACTCCATACTTTAAACCATACATTTATTTAATATCTTCATATCTATCCTGAATTTGCATACCAAACTTACCAATATTCTTTTCAGGTTTATTAATCTTATCATTTGCATTAATTTCTAATTCTTCTAAATCATCTTCTTCGTTTTCATCTTTAGCTTCATCATCAACTACTTGCGTTTGTAAAGAAGTAATCATACTTTCCTTTAAATCCGCTACAGCAATAGTTTCTTCTGCAATTTCTCTCAATGACACCACTGGATTCTTGTCATTATCTCTCGGAATTGTTAGTTCTGCTCCGGAGGTAATTTCTCTACCCCTATGAGAGGCTAACACAATTAATTCAAATCTATTATCCACTTTTAATATACAATCCTCAACAGTTACTCTTGCCATTTTTATTCCTTGTTTATTTAATTTATAAAGTATAGATAGTTCTAAACTATCTAATTTTCAAATACCACTTATTATATTACTTTTGCAACAGAAATATTTGACTTTTTATAATTATATAACAAACTTTCTATAGTTTCACCAGTACTAGGATTGATCCAATTAGGACAAATATCATACATAGGTTTTAATATAAAATCTCTGTTATTCATCCTTGGATGAGGTAAATTAAGATAGTTTTTATAATCTATAACTTTTCCCTTATAATCTAATATATCTAAGTCTAAAACTCTTGGTGAATTTATAACTTTAGACCTTTTACTAAAAACTCTTTCAATCCTTTTTAAACGATTTAAAATTTCTAGAGGGTTTATATTAGACTTAATCATAACAACTCTATTATAAAATACAGGACCTAAACCTGAGGGAAAAGGTTTACTGATATATATTCTTGAAGCCTTTCTAACCCTTAGATCTTGCTTGCCTAAATAATAAAAAACTATATTTAATATTTTTTTAGAAGTATTCATATGCCCATTTAAATTAGAACCAATAGATATAATAACATTATTATTTTTATGTTTCATTAATATGTATAATCTTTCATACTTTATTATATAGCATTACTATAATTATAAAATATTAATAATGAAAATTTGTATTTAATGATAACTCCAAAAAGAAATTGTTCTTTATGTCCTAGATTAAAAAAATACAGGGATAAATATAAAATGCTTGAACCTAAATGGCATAATTCGCCAGTACAACCTTTTGGCAATTTAGATTCAAACATATTAATTGTTGGCCTTGCACCAGGATTAAAAGGAGCTAACAAAACTGGTAGACCTTTTACAGGAGACCATGCAGGTAATCTCTTATACCCAACATTATTAAAATATAAACTAGCATCAGGCGTTTACAAAGAAATTCATAATGATGGAATAAAAATGCTAAATACAAGAATAACTAATAGTGTACGATGTGTACCACCAGGTAATAAACCAAAAACACTAGAAAAAAAAAACTGTCAACAATTTTTAGAATCAGAAATTAATAACATGAATAACTTAAAAATAATATTAGCTCTAGGTACAACCGCACATCAAGAAGTATTAAAAAAATTTAAAATAAAATTATCTTTATATAAATTTAAGCATGGAGATATTCATAATATAAAGAATAATATATTGTTATACGATAGTTATCATTGCTCAAGATACAATACTCAAACAAAAAGGCTAACACAACAAATGTTTGAAGAAGTTATTTTATCCATAAAGGAGAAGCTAATTAGTCTCCTTCCACCTAGTCAGCCTTATTTGCTCAAAAATAGACACTAATTTAGGTAGAGTTGTCTAAATATACTTTTGATATATTCAAAGAATAGGTGGAATAAATAAAACAGGATCATAGTTCATTATTACCACCTACCATCAATTCTCATGCGTTTATATAGGTT
>DQLC01000033.1 GCA_015660425.1 Alphaproteobacteria bacterium | reverse complement strand
TAGTATTTTATGGTAGAGATAAGTATAAAAACCTGACTATAGAATTAGGATCAATTATAAGTTCAAAAATAATATCTATGAATTGGTTAGTTAAGAATAAAACCAAGCTTAAAAATGAGGATTATTTCTATTTAGGTTGGGGTTTAGAGCAATATAAATTTAACAATTATAAAAATTTAAAAAGCATTCTTTTAAGCAATAATGTAAAAAATACTATTACTTCTAGTATCTTAAGTGGGATTTATTATGGGAAAGAGCTAATAAATATACCTTCTTCAGATATGGGGCCTGAGGCTCTGGAAAGATCATTTATAGATTTTGCTGATTATCATAAAGCTAAATATAATATAATTAAGAATCTAGAAATTAAAAACTTTTTTCCACTTATTCATGCGGTAGGTAAAGGCTCTATAGAGGAGCCTAGACTACTAGAGTTCAATTGGGGAAAAGCAGTTGATCCATTAGTTATTCTTGTAGGTAAGGGAGTATGTTTTGACACAGGAGGTCTTGATTTAAAGCCGTCCCAATTTATGCGTAATATGAAAAAAGATATGGGAGGGGCTGCTTCTGTTTTAAGTTTAGCCCATATAATCATTCAATGTAAATTAAGGGTTAATCTTAAAGTATTAATACCTGCCGTTAATAATGATATTGGGCCTTCTTCTATGAGGCCTGGGGATGTTTATAATAGTAGATTTGGTATAACTGTTGAAATAGGTAATACAGATGCGGAAGGAAGATTAATTCTAGCAGATACGCTTACATATGCGGATAGTTTTAAACCTAAATTACTAATAGACTTTGCAACCTTAACGGGAGCAGCAAGAGTAGCTTTAGGACCAGACTTACCAGCTTATTTTACACATTCAGAAGAATTAGCGTCATTGATAAATAAGATAAGTATTAAAGAATATGACCCATTGTGGCGTTTGCCATTACATTCTCCATACGAATCTTGGCTAAACAGTGAGGTTGCTGATACTAATAATATATCGCAAGGTTCTTTTGCAGGTGCTATAATTGCGGCTTTATTTTTAAATAAGTTTGTAAAATCCAGCACTAACTGGATGCATATTGATACATATGCCTGGAGTGATAAAAATAGGCCTGGGCATTCTAAAGGAGGCGACATTCTAGGGGTAAGGTCAATTTATCAGCTAATAAAAGAATATATTAATAGCCTCTAGTATTGATAATTTTATTCTGTATTTTTTTATTACTTATTAATGCATGAAAATTTTTTTTCAGCAAGCTAGCAGTAAAATCAGTCGCATTAGTAATTCCAGCAATATGTGGGGTTATAAATACATTATTTAGACCCCATAGCTTACTTTTTTTATTTAGTGGTTCCTTAGAAAACACATCTAATATTGCACCACTTAATATTGCATTACTTAAAGCATAAATAAGTTCTTGTTCATTTACCGTCATACCTCTACCAACATTGATAAAATAACATTCTTTCCTTAATAAGTTAAATTCTGACAGACCAATTATATTATTAGTTTCAGAAGTATTAGGTAATAAAGAGATTAAACATGAAGAGTTCTTAATGCTCTTATGTAATTGTCTAGATCCATAGTAATATTGAATATTTTTAGGATTACGTTTAGTTTTACTCCATACTTTAACATCACAACCCATATATTTTAGTTTTTTTATAACTATCCTGGCAATAGTTCCGTACCCTAAAATGGTAATACCAAAATTATCTTTATCAAAAGGTATTATTTGATTCCAATCTTTGTTTTTTTTATTAATTAAATATTGAAAAATTTTTCTATGACACATAAGTACGGACATCAAAATATAATCTGCCATTTGATTACTTAAATTTGGGTCACTTAATTTTATTATATGTGCATCTTTCGGGTATGATTTATTAAGAATATGGTCAACACCTGCTCCTAAAGATTGTATAATTTTAAGTTTAGGAAAAAATTTCCACATTTCTTCTGGTGGGTCCCAAACCAAAGCAGTATTTATATTAGGATAATATTTATTTTTAATAAAATCGTCAGGCCACTGATAAAGGTTAATATTTTGTTTTAAAAGTATATTCTTCCACTTTTCATATGAGTCCCATTGAGAATAAAAAACAACATTTATAGCTTGAAATTTTTTATTTGTCATAATGAATAATTCCTAATTTAATGCAGATTTAATTAATGATTTCGTATAATTTTCATTTGGATGCTTTAAAATAAAATTAGCATCACCATATTCTATAATTCTTCCATCTTTCATTACTAAAACTTTATCTGATAAAGCCTTTATGACTTTTAAGTCGTGACTGATAAAAATATAAGATAACTTTCTAGTAGTCTGTAAATCTAAAAGCAGATTAATAATTTGGAGTTGCGTATTCATATCTAATGCTGAAGTAGGCTCATCAAGTATTATCACTTGAGGTTTAAGAATTATAGCCCTTGCAATTGATATCCTTTGTCTTTGACCTCCAGAGAACTCATGCGGGTACTTGTGTAGGCAATTGCTATCCATTCCTACATCTTTTAATGCTTTTACAACTAGTTTTTCTCTACACTTATTATTTCTACCTATATTATTTACCTCCAATCCTTCTGCAATTATTTCATAAACAGAAAGTCTAGGACTTAAAGATGAGAATGGGTCTTGGAATACAAATTGAAGATTTTTTCTATAAAAACTATTATTATTTCCATTAATGTTAGTATTTTTAAATTTTATTTCACCACTTGATGGTATTAATTTAAGAATTGCTTGGGCTAAAGTTGTTTTTCCTGAACCAGATTCTCCTACAATGCCTAAAGTAGTGCCTTTATTAAGAAAAAATGATACATCATCTACAGCCTTAAAATAATCAATTGTTTTTTTGAAAATACCTTTTTTTATAGGAAAATATACTTTTATATTTTTAATAGTTAAGATTTTAACTCCTGGAGAGAAATTTTTATTCCTTTTTAATGTTTTAGGTTCAGCCTTTAAAAGGCTTTTAGTATATTTTTCTTTAGGTTTAAAAAGTATATTTTTCACTAAACCAAATTCAACTAAGTTGGCATTTTGCATAATATAAACACTTTTTGCCATGTGTTTAACAATATTTAAATCATGAGTAATGAGTAATATACTCATACCAAGCTTTTTTTGTATATCTTTCAAGAGTTTAAGAATTTGTGATTGAATAGTTAAATCTAGTGCTGTAGTAGGTTCATCTGCAATAAGTAAATCAGGGCTATTAGCTATAGCTA
>DQLC01000112.1 GCA_015660425.1 Alphaproteobacteria bacterium | reverse complement strand
TCTAAATGTGCCTGTCAGATTTTTTCCCAAGTCATCAAAATTAATAGCGTCAGATAATAAATCTCCTATAAACGGTATTGACCTGATTGTGGAATCAATAGAACTAACCATCTTATTAATAGAATTAGCACCTGCATTTACCAAACTATTATAACGTTTTTGACCTGCCTGGATTTTCCGCATCTGTTTATATTGATCTACTAATGCAGCATCACCTTTTTGATATGCTTCAGTAATTTTTTCCGCGATATTTACCCAAACTACAGTTTCTTTATGAATATCTTTAGTATTTGATAAAATGGATTTAGATATTCCTAAGAAGCTTTCATTTTGTTTAGAAATATGTTCAGCCCCGTCTCCAGCTTTCTTTATAGATGCATTAATCCCTTCCCAAAGTCCAGAGATTCCTCTAAGAAATTTAGGTTGTTCTTGTTTTAATTTCTTAAACGCTTCGTATTCTTCTTGTTGATTGAATTTATCCGCCATTGATTTTATCTTAGTTTATTAAAGTGATATATGACCCATTTAGGTCAAATAGAATTCCAAATATTATAATGGATTATCTGCCATCCATTTAGCAAGTTCAGGATCTTCCTTTTTTTGCTTTTCAATATGTTTTAGTATGCGTTTTCCAATTTCATCAGCATCTTTGATGTGTCTTTTTAAAATTGGGTCCATTGATATCTTCCTTAAAACACTTGAAGATTTTCTTTTTGCTATTGCTTTAAAAAGACCACCGAGAAATTCTGTAATCATTTTATCTTCTTTTACAATATATTTCATTAAAATTAACTCCTGAAATTAAATAGAGGGATTCATATATAAATATAAAGGTAATCACTTTTTAAGTTTGGAAAGCCTCGGATCAGATGATTTTTTTCGTGCCTTACTGATAGCCTCATTCTCATCTTTGTATGCTTTTTCCATCCGCTGTAAATACCAACGGCGTAGATATACTGGCATATAATATGCCTCTGTGAAGGATATGGAACCTTTAGAATTAAAGGTTAGTTGGAATATTTGATCGTGTAATTGGTATTTATACTCAACTGGAAGGCCAAAAAAACGCAACCGTCATCGGGACGGTTATTTCGACCTCCTCTCCATCTACCTCAATCGATATTTCTAAATCTATATCTGGTGTAGAATTTGATAAATGTTCTCTAAACGATAAACTATCTACTGCGAAGAATTCATTATCTACAAAATTACTAATATATTGTTTTTCATCATTTCCATCTACTTCTAATATCATAGATTTTAATCTTGTAGTTAAAGTCTTATTTATATTACTCAATTTACTCAACGACTTAGCGTGTCTTTCAATACTATCAATATCTCCACTGGTTAGTAGTTTATATTTTATAACTCTATCGGTGGTCGGTAATGTAAAATCAAATTCATTTAGCCCCTTAGTAAATTTACTAAAATCCAACTCTACATCCTTTAACACTGTTAAATCTAATGTATGTGTTGTGGATTCTCCAGTAACAGGTGATGAGACTTCAAACTCATATTCTTTACCATATGCAAGAACTCTCGCTGCTATTAATAGTGCGTTTTTATCCCCAATCAATAAATCGGACACTTTAATTCCTGGTGTGACAATTATATTATTTAATAAAACGTCTAATACTACACCTTTAGCAATTAGATTTTGTGAAGTTAAAATATCTTCATCTTTAGCTGTCATGTATTTTAATTCAACCTTACCGCTCGATAGAGGACTTTTTTCTGGATAGAAATATCCCTTCGACGGAATATCAACGATTTCCGTTGGAAACTTATTTTCTGGCATTGTTTATTCTCCTTAAAGAATGTATATGTGTATAACTAATATTAAATATAACTAAATTTTATCAAATTAAATTATTTTTTTGGTGCGAATTTCTCTTTAATTGGTTTAAGAATCATATCGAAAAGAATATCGTCATATTTTGTTGGGGTAAGTTTTACTATTTTTTCAATTGCGTAAATACCAACTAAAACATATTCCCAATTTGCTGCTATCCATTCACTCATTTTTAATCTCCGTTTTAATTAGAATTGTAAGATTGCGTAATCGTAACGCAATGTTAGTTCAAGCTCTGCAGGATCACTTGATGCAAAATCCATCTCCATAAAGTTAGCATCCTGTACCCAAGCTCCTTTTAATGTCCATTCTTCAACTACATCTCCGACTGGACCCAATAAATTAAATGTAATATCTTTCTTATAAAAATCTGAATATCCATCACGACCTGTTACTGATTCGTGGGATAATCTCACCCATTCCATAGCTGCTTGTGCTGCGGACGGTACAATAGGATCATATAAAGTTATATTTAATGGTTGCCACTCACCTTTACCTTTAATGTATCTCTTTACATTAATATGGTCTAATACTATTTCTTCAAATGTTATTTGAGGTCTACTAGCAGTCTTAATAAGGTAAGCTGGAATACTTTCAATATACATGATAAACCGATTTTTAGTTTTCGGTTCAAATGGGGTAAACATTATTTCAGTTGCGTCAATTAACTCGGGCATTTCCAATTCTCCTATTGTTAAAATTCTTTGTTCAGTAATAAATATAAAGATAACTAAAAAACAATCAAAAAATAAACATTATCCCTTTGGAAGTTTTTTAGAAGTTTTATATAATAACAAAAAACCCCAGTAAAAACTGAGGCTTTCTGATTTATTTGTCTGTATTCTATTGAAATATAGACTTATTCTGGAAATGTAGCTCCAGTAGGTTGTACAACAAAATCCAACACAATAAACTCTGCAGTTCTTGTAGGTTGAATAAATATCTGTCCAACTAATCTATTTCTATCTATTTCATCCGGAGTATTATTTGAATCATCCATCACTACTCTAAAAGCAGACAACCCACTATTAGCTTGTACTGATTCTAAATATGGATTAACAACATTCAAGAAACGATTTCTTGTAGCTGTTGTATTTTGTTCAAATACTAAATATCTAGATGTAGATGCAATAAACTTCTTCATACTAATCAACAATCTACGGACATTAATCCTATCAAGTGCTGATGGTTTAGACTGAAGTGTTTTCTGTCCAAATACCGTTACACCTTGACCTGGGAATGTTGCAATTGGATTAACTCTATTTTC
>DQLC01000069.1 GCA_015660425.1 Alphaproteobacteria bacterium | reverse complement strand
GCTAGAGGAGTAATTATTGATCTTAATGCCGCATATGAAGCATTAAAATCTGAAAAAATAAGAGCTATTGGTTTAGATGTTTTTCCAACTGAACCGGCAGATCTTAATCATCCCTTAGTAAAGGCCTGGCTCACTGAAGAATGGGCAAATGGTAAAATACTTTTTACACCCCATTCGGCATTTTACAGCCCAACTGGTTTAACATTTCTTCGAGAAAAAGCTTTAAAAACTTGCATAGATCATTTACAAGGAATTAAAATAGCAAATTGTGTAAACATAAAATATTTAAAAAACCAACGTTCACTATGAGGAGTTTATTATGACTAATACCCTTGACTACTATTTTACTACTCCTTCACCTTGGGCATATTTAGCGACTCCAAGAATAATAGAAATAGAAAAAAAGTACGATTTAAAAATAAATTGGAAACCTTGTGATTTAATGGAAATCTTTGCAAAAAATGGAACAGCTGCCGTCAAAGATCGCCCAAAACCTGTTCAATTAAATAGACTTACAGAGTTAAAAAGATGGAGCGAGTATTTAAATATGCATTTAACAATTCAGCCAAAGTTTTTTCCTGTAGACCCAACCATTTCTCAAAAAATTATAATCATTGCTCAAAATAATAATATAAATCCAAGCACTATTGCATTTGCATTTATGAAAGCAGTATGGGCTGAAGGAAAAGACATTTCTAATGAAGAAACTGTTAAAGAACTTTGTCAACACTGTAATATAAATTCTACTTCAATTATAGAAGAGGCTAATTCTGCTGAAATTAATAATCAATATGTTCTAAATACAAATGAAGCCATAAACAAAAATGTATGGGGCTCTCCTACTTTTATCTATAATAATGAACTATTCTGGGGACAAGACCGTATAGAGTTTTTAGAAAGAGCAATACAAAATAATTAAATTGTTTTATATCTAATAAAAATATAGCTATTTATATTTTACCTACTATTTTAAAATGTTAATTGGTTTATAGTTATGACAGAAAATATATCTGATAAGACTATTCTAAATAGAATAAATTCTACTTCTGATATTCGTCAACTTGATGAAAAAAACTTAATGAATCTTGCAAATGAAGTGCGCCAGGAAATGATAGAATCTGTTTCACATACAGGTGGTCATTTAGGAGCTGGTCTTGGGGTAGTAGAACTTACTGTTGCTTTACATTACGTTTTTAATACTCCTTACGATAGATTAGTTTTTGATGTTGGGCATCAGAGTTATCCTCATAAAATTTTAACTGGCCGAAGAGATAAAATGAAAACTTTAAGGCAAGAGAAAGGTCTCTCAGGTTTTACTAAAAGGTCAGAAAGTGAATTTGACCCTTTCGGTGCTGCGCATGCTGCTACATCTATATCCGCTACTTTAGGAATGGCTGTGGCGGCAGATCTAAATAAAGAAGATAGAAGGGCCATAGCAGTAATAGGGGATGGAGCAATGACTGCAGGTATGGCATATGAAGCTATGAATAATGCAGGTTCTATGAAGTTACCACTTATCGTTATCTTAAATGATAATGATATGTCTATAGCCCCTCCTGTTGGGGCAATGAGTGCGTATTTATCTAAATTAATTTCTTCTTCTTCATACAGAAGTTTAAGAGAAGTGGCCAGTCAGGTTGCAAAAAGACTTCCAAGGCCTATTGCTAATACTGCAAGAAGAGCAGAAGAATATGCTAGAGGGATTGTAACAGGTGGTACACTTTTTGAAGAACTAGGTTTTTATTATATTGGTCCTATTGATGGACATAATATAAAACACTTAATTCCTGTTCTTAAAAATATTAGAGATAAACGTGAGCAAGGACCCATCCTAGTTCATGTAGTAACTCAAAAAGGCTATGGATATTCTCCTGCAGAAGAAAGTTCAGATAAATTTCACGGAGTATCAAAATTTAATATTAAAACAGGAACTCAAGATAACTCAAAAAAAGGACCTCCAAGTTATACTTCTGTTTTTGCTAATACGCTTACCAATTTAGCAAAAAAAGACAAAAAAATAGTTGCTATTACCGCTGCTATGCCATCGGGAACAGGTCTAGATCTATTTGCAGAAAAATTCCCAGACCGCTTTTTTGATGTTGGTATAGCAGAACAACACGCCGTAACTTTTGCTGCAGGTTTAGCGGCAGAAGGTATGAAACCTTTTGCTACAATTTATTCTACCTTCTTGCAACGTGCTTATGATCAAATCATACATGACGTAGCTATTCAGGAACTACCTGTTAGGTTTGCAATTGACAGAGCCGGACTAGTAGGTGCAGATGGAGCAACACATGCTGGTTCATTTGATATAGCTTATTTAGCAAATATTCCTAAAATGGTTTTAATGGCTGCCTCTGATGAAAACGAGCTAAGACGGATGGTTTTAACTGCTGCTAATATAAATGATAGACCATCTGCATTTAGATATCCCAGAGGTGAAAGTATAGGCTTAAAATTAAGCAAAACAATTCAACCTTTATCTATAGGTAAAGGTCATATTGTTAAAAAAGGGAGTAAGATTGCAATTTTATCCTTTGGTGCAAGGCTATATGAATCACTAAAAGCAGCAAAAATTTTAGATGAAAAAGGGTTAAGCACGACAGTAGCTGATGCTCGTTTCTGTAAACCTTTAGATACAAAACTCATAAAAAATCTAATATCTAATCATGATATTCTTATAACAATAGAAGAGGGAGTTGTCGGAGGTTTTGGCTCACATGTAATGCAATATTTATCTAATAATAATTTATTTAGTGTTAACTCCAATGTTCAATCTATGGTTTTTCCTGACAAATTTATTGATCATGCAAAACCTGAAGTCATGTATAAAAGTGCCAATATGGATGCAATGTCTATAGTAAAAAGAGCAATTAAGTTATATAAATAACCTTAATCGGAAAATAATTCAGGTAATTTAAAATTTACCTTCTCTTCAGCGCCATCTAATATTTCAATAGCTATCTTTTCACTAAAACTTTTTCTTAAAAATCTTATTAAGTCTTTGACAAGCACTTCTGGTGTTGAAGCTCCTGCTGTTATACCTATTACATCAAAGCCTTTAATTAATTCTAAATTAATTTCATCTTTATCAGATATTCTATAAGTTGGAACTCCAGTTAAAGCAGAAATTTCAGCCAACCTTACACTATTTGAACTATTATTATTTCCTAATACCAAGACAACATCACTACATTTTGCTAAATCTCTTACTGCTTTTTGCCTATTTTGCGTAGCATAACATATATCTCTAGTATCTGGTCCTTGAATTGAAGGATACTTATCTTTTAGCGCATCAATAATTATTTTAGTATCATCCACTGATAATGTCGTCTGTGTTACATATGCTAATGGTTCATCCTTAGTGAATTTTAAATTACCTATTTGTTCTACTGTCTCAACAACTGTTACTCCTCCCGGAACCCTTCCAGCTGTGCCCTCAACCTCAGGATGTCCCTTATGCCCAACTAAAATTATTTTATACCCTTGATCATAATATCTGATGGCCTCTATATGGACTTTTTTTACAAGTGGGCATGTCGCATCTACTACTGTTAATAATTTATCTTTAGCTGCAGATTCTACTTCAGCTGATACACCATGGGCACTAAAAATTGTATTAGACTTTTTAGGAATATCTAATATTTCGTCTACAAAAATAGCTCCTTTTTTCATTAATCTATCAACTACATGCTTATTGTGAACTATTTCATGCCTAACATAAATTGGTGCACCAAATTTTTCTATAGCTCTCTCAACTATATCTACAGCACGATGAACACCGGCACAAAAACCTCTAGGTTGAGCTAAAATAATACGTTTCATTATTATATTTACAAGTTTCGTAATTCAGTTTTTAAAATTTTTCCTGTAGCATTTAATGGTAAAGAATCATAAAAATCTACCATTCTAGGATACTTATAAGCCGCAATATTAGATTTAGAAAAATTAATAATATCTTCTTTGGAACAAGTAACACCATCTTTTAATACAACACATGCTTTTATTTCTTCTCCCCACTCATCATGAGGGATACCAATAACGGCCACTAGTGAAACTGCAGAATGTTTAATAAGCACTTCTTCTATTTCTCTCGGATATACATTATAGCCTCCTCTAATAATCATATCCTTTACTCTATCAACGATATAGAGATAACCATCTTCATCATAATATCCAATATCCCCTGTATGAAACCAATCTTTCTTAAGAGCTTCTTTTGTTCCCTCTGGGTTATTATAGTACCCTTTCATAACTGCATGGCCTCTTACAACTATTTCGCCTGTGTCTTTTGTTTTTACTTCCTTGCCATTCTCATCAACTACTTTAATTTCTACTCCCCATACTGGTTGTCCTACAGAGCCAGGTTTTCTTTCACGGCCCAAATGATTAAAAGTTATCCCAGGAGAAGTTTCTGAAAGACCATAACCTTCAAGTATAGGTACCTTAAAACGTTCTTCAAAATTCTTTAATACTTCTACAGGAAGAGAAGACCCTCCAGAAGAACAAATCCTTAAATTGCTAGATATTACATTAACATCCACTTTTGATTCATCTAAACTATTAAGCAAAGCCCAATACATAGTTGGAACACCTCCAAACACTGTAGCCTTATACTCTTCCATAGCTTTTAGAACTTCTATAGGGTCAAAGCGAGGCAATATTATTAAGCTTGCACCACTTAAAATTGCGCTAAACATCATTACCACCTGTCCATAAATGTGAAACAAAGGCAATGACATTATAACTTTATCGGAATTAGTTAATTTAATTAAATCCTTACAAATAAAAGTGTTTAACAGAATATTTGCATGTGTAAGTTCCGCACCTTTTGGTTTCCCAGTAGTTCCTGATGTATATAAAATAATTGCTGTATCCTCTGAAGAACATTGCACAGTTTCAAAATCATTTTCTTCAGAATTACTTAATAAAGAAAAATCGCATATAGCATCTCCATCTAAAGTAAAATTATCTAAAGATTTAATAACCCACATTTTTTTACATGTTTTAGCTTTTTCAAAAGCTTCTTTAACCTCTTTAGCAATAGATAATTCTGCTGTACCTTCAAAACAAATAATAGCGCTAGCTTGAGAGTTATCTAAAATAAATTCTATTTCATTATTTTTTAATAAAACATTAAAAGGCAAAACGACACAACCAGCTTTTAAAATCCCAAAATATGCAAAAATAAACTGCGGAATATTAGGGCAACATAAGGCAACTCTATCTCCCCTTTTTATTCCTGACTGCTTCAATCCATTAGCAATCTTATTTGCCATTATATTTACTTCTTTGTATGTAATCATTTTCCTAGAAAAATATAAAGCTGGATCATTAGGATTAGTATTTGAACTATACTCTAATGCCGCTGCAAGATTTAACATTTTTTTTTTCCAAAACTGTACTTAAAATTAGTTTAATCATAATATGTAAGTAAGATATTAAGTCTAGCGTTAATATTTATTAGTAGGAGGATTCTATGATCAAAATTAAATTTATTTCAATCTTATTATTTGTATCTATATTAAGTAATGCTGCTTTAGCTCAAAATGCAGAGGATATTATTAAATATCGTATGAATATAATGAAAGCTTTAGGAAACCATATATCAATTATTGCAGCTAACTTAAAAGGCAAAGTATCCATACCTGAAGATATTCTTCCCCATTCCAAATCAATGCTATTAACTTTATCAGCGATTAATATTGATAAATTATTTCCAGAAAATACAGCTCCAAACGACATTCTAAAAACTAAGGCTCTTGATACTATTTGGAGTGAAAAAGAATTATTTAAAAAAACTTTAATTGATTCGATAGATAAAACAAAAAAATTAGTCTTAGCTGCTGAATCAGGCATTAACCAAGACATAGCAAAAGGCCTAGGATCCCTGGGTAAAACCTGCGGCTCTTGCCATGACAAATTTAGAAAAAAGAAAAATTAAAAGCTTATTTATAATAAGTTTTATTATTCTGATTTTATATACTCATACGTCCCACAGCAATGAAAATGGAAAAATATTATCATATGCCGCTGGTTGCTATGGATGTCATACTAGTGACCCGAATGAACCTTATGGCGGTGGCTATAAAATTAAAACAAAATATGGCATCTTTATAACTCCTAATATTAGCAAAGATAAGAATCATGGAATAGGGAAATGGTCAAAAACAGACTTTATAAACGCTGTAAAACATGGAATAAGCCCTTCTAAAAAACCATATTATCCTGTTTTCCCATATAACTGGTATTCAAATATGCAAGATGAGGATATTTTAGATATTTTTGATTACTTAAATAATATGCCTTTATCAAAGAATATTAACTCATCTCATGATTTAAAATTTCCTTATAAAATAAGAGACATGTTGTGGTTATGGAGGTTAATAAATAAAAACTTACAGAAAAATCAAATAACAAATTTAGATATTAGTAAAATAAATAGAGGGGAATATCTTATAAAATCAGTTGTGCACTGTAGTGCCTGTCATTCTCCGAGAACTTTTTTTTCAATTATAAAAAACCATGAAAATCTTACTGGCAGAACTAAAAGTCATAAATCACTTAAAGATGGCGCACCTAATATTTCTATCGATAAAATAAAAGGTATAGGTTCATGGTCTCAATCAGATATTGTTTTTTTTTTACAAACAGGAATAAAGCCTGATGGGGATTTTGCTGGAAAAGATATGTCTAAAATAATTGAAAATGGCACTAGTTACCTAAATAAAGAAGATCTAGAAAATATTTCTATGTATCTGCTTTCTAGTAAAAATAAATAAATTTTATTATTTCTTTGAATCATAATAATCTATTAATATACCAGTTCTGTATGAAATTTGATTCCATCTTTTAATATTAAAACCAATACTAATTGCATTAGAAGTAGAAAAATTTTTATTCAAAACTTTATCCATGCCTTCAGAAAAATTTATAATTAAAGAGATGGCTAAATTTTTTAATCCAGGTTGATGGCCAACAATACCTATAGTATCTGTCTTATCATCTATAAACGAGAGATAATTTAAAAGCACCTCTTCTGTCGCACCGTAGAGCGTGGAGTCTTCAAATTTTTTTAAAGTCTCTGGCAAAATTCCTGCTATAATATTAGCAGTATGAGAAGTTCTTATTGATGAAGAAAAATGTAACTCTTGAATAATAGGAGATTTATTGCTTAACCAAGAGGCTAAGTTTGATGCTCTTTGTATACCTTTATTAAGAAGCTTTCTATCGTTGTCTTCTATCCCTTCTATAAAAGGTTCTGCTTTTGCATGCCTAATAATATATAGGTATTTCATATATTACATATCCTGAACTGCTAAAATGGCTCTATCTAAATCATTAATCAAATCATCTATATCTTCTACCCCTACAGATAATCTTATTAAACCATCTTCAATACCTAATTCATTTCTTACTTCTTCCGGTACCGCCGCATGAGTCATTATTGCAGGATGTTCAATTAGACTTTCAACCCCACCCAAGGACTCAGCTAATTGAAATATCTGACATGTTTCTAGAAACCTTTTTGCCGCATC
>DQLC01000024.1 GCA_015660425.1 Alphaproteobacteria bacterium | reverse complement strand
CATGAACGAACTCTTGCTCCTGATGCATTAAATACAGCATTTGCAATAGCTGGTCCTACACAAGTAACTACTGGTTCACCACAACCCGCAGGATAATGACCATTTTGAATAATAGTCACATCAACTTCAGGTGCCTGATGGATACGCATTGGAGTCCAAGTATCAAAGTTTTGTTGATCAATTGAACCATTAGTCATAGTTACATTTTCATGTAAAACACGACTAGATCCAAATAACGCTGAACCTTGAATTTGGGCTAAAACTCCATCTGGGTTAACCGCAGTACCAACATCCATTGCGACAGTTAGTTTTTTAAGTGTTGGCTCTCCTGAACTTGGATCAACATGAACTTCAGCAACAACCGATGTCCATGATGGTGAACCACGTTCTTGTGAAGCAACAGCTGCTATACCCATTGCAGTATTTGCTGGCATAGGTTTAACACCATAACCAGATTTTCCTGCAGCAACAACTAAGGCATTTCTAAGTCTGTTAGAACCACCTACAGTATTAGGAGGAGTTCCAGCATTCTTACCAGTTGCACTTAACATTGAAAGTCTCATATCTAAAGGATCTTTACCTATTTTATGAGCTACCTCATCGATAAAGCTTTCATTTGCCCACCAAGTCCAAGTAGGTGCAACAGCACGTAATTGTCCTGGAGGAGCGGCAGCCATAGCTGTCATATTTTCAACAGATCTTACATAGTGATTAGGTATATCGTACCAGTGATCAGAACCATTTGTTGAGAACTGGTCAATTTTACCTTTTTTATCTACTGATTCAGCTAAGAAACCTGGAGCCATACGTTTTGTAGCCCAACCTGAAGCTACAACATGTGACATAGAATCAATTTTACCAGCAGCATTTACGCCAGCTTTAACTCTTTGAACTGTATGAGTTTGGTGAAAATCAAAACCAAGGTCATATTCACGAGTGTAAATTAATTTTACAGGTCTTCCAATTTGTTGTGCAGCAAGAGCGGAAATAATAGCCCCATCTGGTTCTAGTCTACGACCAAAACCTGTTCCACAATATTGTTGGTGTAAAATTACGTTTTTACCATCAACACCAAGGGCTGCTGCTGTCATTGCAGTAAAGCGACCTTGGAACTGTGAACCAGTAAAGAGATGCCATATACCGTTAGTCTCCATAGCAACACAATTAATTGGTTCCATTAAACCATGATAACCTAGTGAAGTTTGGTATTCTGCTTCAACAGTTGTTTCAGCTTTGCTCATTGCACCTTCTGGATCACCTTCAAGTACCCAAGTAAACCCTTGAGCCTCATCAGCAATAGAGTCTTGTCCAGCTTGAATAATATCAGCTGAAGATACGCTAGCATTTGGACCAGCATCCCATTGAACTTTCATTGCCGCCGCTGCTTTTTCAGCTGCCCAATAAGTTTCTCCTAAAGCAACTACATAACCAGTATTTACTCCAGTTGGATCCTCTTTAATAACAGCCACGCCTGCATAACCATCAATGCTTTTAGCAGCAGAATCATCTGCTGATATAGGAACTGAACCAAAACGAGTTGGGTTTGTTACTAAACGACCATATACCATATTAGGCACAAACACATCAATACCATAACGAGCTTCACCTATAAGTTTATCTGGAATATCTAGAGCTGGAATGCTTTTACCAACTACTTTATATTCACCAAACTTTTTAAGAGTAAGAGCTTTCATTTCATCTTCATCAAAAGTACGATCGATTATTGTTGTACTTAAAATTTCAGAATACGTTCTGCTTGCTCCAGAAACACTATCAGTTACAACTGAGTTGCTAGCTGAACATTGTGCTGCGGGAACACCCATTGATTTAGCAGCCGCTTCAATTAAAGCTATTCTTGCTGATGCACCTATTCTTGAGTTACGATCGAAAGTCCAGTTCACTGACCATGAACCACCTGTGATCATAAAGCCCCATTTTTCAGCAGTATCTGGATAATCAATTCTTACATCGTTCCAGTCTACTTCTAACTCTTCAGCAACAGATTGTGCTAAAGCAGTACCAACATGCTGACCAAGTTCAGCTTTAGTAATGTGCACAGTTGCAATACCAGAAGCATCCATAGTTAAAAATACCTGATGATCAAATGTACCGGCAGCAAGCGTTTCACGCGCTCCACCAACTACACCTGGAAGACCAGAATATCCTACTACTAAGCCTGTTCCAGCTACAGCAGAACCCACAAGCATTTCGCGTCGTGTGATTCCTTTTAAATTTTTATCATATTTAGTCACGATCTATGCTCCTCTTATTTCAGATGCACGACGAACACCTTGTTTAATTCTTACATAAGTAATGCAACGACATAAGTTACCTTGCATTGCTTCAAGAATTTCTCCATCAGTTGGTGATGGGTTGCTATCTAAGAAAGCAGCAGCATTCATCATTTGACCTGACTGACAGTAACCACATTGTGGTACTTGAAGTTCAAGCCATGCTTGTTGTACTGGGTGTTGACCCTTTGGATCTAGACCTTCTATTGTTGTGATTCTAGAACCTTCTGCGTCACCTAATTCTACTTGACAAGAACGTACTGCTTCACCATCTAGATGAACCGTACATGCTCCACATAACCCCACGCCGCAACCAAACTTAGTACCAGTTAAACGCAAATGTTCGCGAATAACCCATAATAACTTTGTATCTGCTGGTGCATCAGCTATGTGTTTAAGTCCGTTGATATTCAATACAGCCATATTACCTCCACTGTGTGAACGTTAATTTATAGGAATTAAAAAAAAATAAAGGCAATCAAAACCCGACTTAAATTGTCATTCTCCCCTAAAACTCCCTCGTAGAATTAAATTTAGCGCATGATATTTATCAGAGCAAGTTTTTTTTAATTTATTCTAACCGGTATATATCAGAAAATACTACGACTTAATACTATTAGACACATCTTCCGCCATCAACCTCAAGCATAATACCTGTAATAAAATCTGCTTCATCCGATGCTAAGTATAAAGCAGCATTCGCCATATCTCTAGGTTGACATAAGCGCCCTAAAGGAACTGTAGAAACAAATTTACTATATGATTCGTTTTTAGGACCATCTCCCAAAAACCCATCTAGCATCCCTGTATCTCCAGCAACCGGGCATAATCCATTTACTCTTATATTATCTGGTGCCAATTCAAGAGACAAACCTTTAGTCATAGTAACTAAAGATCCCTTAGTAGCATTATAGGCAGTCAGACCTGGTCTAGGCCTTATAGCAGCAGTAGAGACAGTATTAATAATAACGCCAGGAGCTTTTTGTCTTCTAAAAATTGGAACAGAATGAACAGCTCCTAAGTAAACTGATTTTACATTAATTTTAAATAGCGCATCAAATTCTTCTTCTGATGTTTCAACAAGAGGAGTGGGACGCATTCCAATAGCAGCATTTTGAATTAAAATATCTAACTTGCCAAATGCTTCACAACTTCTATCCATCATTGCTTTTGTTTGACTACCATCCGACACATCCACGCCAAAGGCTATAGCATTTCCTCCATCTTTATTTATCTCAGACGCTACATTTTCTGCCCCTTCAAGATTGATATCTGCAACTAACACTTGCGCACCTTCTGTTGAAAAACGTCTTGCAATCCCCTCTCCAAAGCCAGATGCACCACCAGTAACAATAGCTACTTTGTTTTTTAATCTCATTACCAATCTCCTTAAATTAATTATTTTAAAAGTTTTTATTATTGTTTTTATACATTAAAAGTATTATTTGAGTAATAATATTTATAAAATACTTAAACTAGAATACTTAAAACTATAGAAATAAAAAATGTTAAAAAATAAAAAAATAATAATATTAATTACACTCTTTTTGTTGTTTAATATTAAAAATAGCTATTCAAATAATCTACAATGTAAAAACGAATCAAAAAACATTATCTGTAATCATGAAATTAACGTTCAAAACAATAATGCGTCAAATTTAGGTACATATAATATTAATATTAATTTAATAAAGATTAAAGAAATTGCTGGAATAGTAAATGGTAATATGATTGTAAGCGCAGGTCTATGCGAAAAAGATTTAAAAATAAGAGTTAAAGAAAAAATCCAAATTTCACAATCATCAAAAAAGCAAGGATATAATTTTCCTTTATACCTTCATAAAAAAGTAATAATTGCTGATTTTTGTGTAAGACTGAAAATAGAGAATTGTATTGACAGATGTGGAGACCTAATTAGATTAGAGGGGATTATATCGCCTATTATGCAGATGGAGCAGAGACAATAAATTTATAAAAAATGGGGATCCAAATGAAAAAATTAAATAAATATTCTAGAAGAGATATTTTAAAAACAAGCGCAAGTACTGCTTCTGTATTTGCTTTAAGTACGGGATTTCCAACAATACTTAAAGCTGAAAATAATATAAAAATTGGTGTTCCAACAATATTATCTGGAAGAGTTGCTCAATTAGGAATTTCTGTAAGTAATGCTTTAAATATGGCCGTAGATAATTTCAATAAAAGTGGTGGTTTAGATGGACGTAATATTGAATTAATAATACGAGATAGTAGAGCAAAACCTGATGAAGCAGCAAGAGTATGTAGAAATTTTATAAACTCTGATAAAGTAGATGCAATTATTAATGCTGAAGCTTCAGGCGCATCTTTTGCAGTGCAAGAAGTAATTCGTGAAAGTGGCACTCTATGCCTACATACTGTATCAGAAACTACTTCTCTAACTGCCGACCCATCTATAAGAACATGGAATGCATTCAGATTCTCTAGACAGGGTATTCATGATGCTGTTGGCAGTGCAGAATATGCTGCAAAACTAGTTAAAGAAAAAGGTTTAAAAAAATGGATGTCTATAGGACCAGATTATGCATATGGAAGAGACAGCACAAAAACATTTTTTGATATGCTACAAAAATTTGCACCAGGAGTAGAAATTGTAGGGCAAGGTTGGCCAAAACTTTTTCAGCCCGATTACACAGAAGTAATAACACAAATAGTTAGAGAAAAACCGGATGCGATTTATAGTTGTTTATGGGGAGGAGACCTTGTTTCATTTGTAAACCAAGCTATTCTATATGATACATTTAAAAATTCTGAACTCTTTGCCATTAATTTGGCAGACTATACTACAATGAGTGCAATAAAGAATCTTCCAAAAGGACTGCATTCTGCAACACGTTATGTTGCAGCCTGGCCTAATACTCAGGATAATAGAGATTATGATAAGGCCTATACTGACCTTTATGGAGACCACCCAACTAACTGGTCTTGGGAAACATCAATTGCAATAGACTATTTAATTAATGCTCTTAAAGAAACAGGAAGTACAGACAATAAAAAGTTAGCAGAAGCTTTAAAAGGAAAAACAAGAAAATCATTTATGGGAGTTGGCGAAGGAAACTCTGTAACTATTAGAAATAATGATCAGACTCTTGTAGATTATTCCATTGGATGGGGCACTACTATTCCAAATGACCCATTTGTAAAAGATATTCAATCGGTCGACTGGAATACAATTAAAGAGCTAGAAAAAGAATGGTTAATTAATAAAGGCTGGCTATAATTATTAATTAATAATTCTTTATAAATATACTAATAGGTTTTATTCATGGAAATTTTTGCTCTGTTCGATTGCATTATATCCCCTGCTTGTCTCCTATCTCAAGCAACAGGAGGATTAAAAATTGGTATGTTACTATTTCTAGTTGCATCTGGTTTAACTTTAGTTTTTGGAGTTCTTGGTGTTATCAACTTTGCTCATGGAGCACTATATATGCTTGGCGCATATTTTTCCTGGCAAGTCATGACTTTAACTGGACATTTTGGTTTATCCGTTATTCTGGGATCATTAGGGGTCGGTATATTTGGACTTCTATTTGAGAGGACCCTTATAAGTAGAATTTATAATGCAGAACTTCTTGTTCAAATATTATTATGTTATTCGGTAGTTTTAATATTAGATGATTTAGTTATGATAATTTGGGGGGATGAATTTTTATCTAGTGTTGGTGTCCCTGAAGTATTTCAAGTCCCTCCATTGTTTATTTTTGATGCAATAATTCCACCTTTTCATTTAGCAATAATTGGCATGAGCTTTATAGTAGGAATAATTTTATGGTTTATTATGACTAAAACCAGATTTGGAAGATTAGTAAGAGCCGCTGCCGTTAATCCAAAAATGTTAGAAGCTTTAGGCATAAATATTAATTTCATTAGAGCAGGAGTTTTTATGCTTGGTAGCTTTTTAGCTGGATTAGGAGGAGCCTTAGCAGCAAGTGTGGGTAGTGTAGTTTCAGGCATGGGAAACTCCATAATAATAGAATCTTTTATAGTAACCGTTATTGGTGGAATGGGTTCTATTAGCGGAGCTTTTTTAGCTTCATTAATTATTGGTATGGCAAGATCTTTTGGTGCTGTTGCAATGCCTCTATTTACTGACGGTTTAATGTTTCTAATTATGGTTCTTGTCCTTGTAATAAGGCCACAAGGACTAATGGGAAACAAAAAAAAATGAATCTTTTAAAGAAAGACAATTTTCAAAGGGATGTATTTTTAGGTCTACTAGTATGGTTTATGCTAATAATTTTTTATTATATTCTCCCTGACCCAGGTATCCACGATATAATTCAAAAAGTTTTTATTCTAGGTTTATTTGCTATGTCTTTAAATATTTTAATAGGATATTTAGGCTTAATAGCCTTTGGGCATGCAGCATTTTTCGCATCAGGGGCTTATACATTAGGTTTATTTTTGCAATCTGACTTTGTGTTAAATTTAGCAGGCTTTTCTATTCCTGTCGCTATAGTTTTAGCTGTATTAGTATCTAGTATTTTAGCTACTTTAATTGGAGTAATATGCATTAGACTTAAAGATATATATTTTTCTTTTCTTACACTTGCGTTTCAAATGTTGATTTATAGTATTATTTTAGCATTAGTAAATATTACAGGCGGAGATCAAGGCTTAATGGGAGGGTTTCCTAAACCTCCTTTCCTAGGAATTGACCTCGGAAAACCTTTTGATTTTTATGCCTTCACAATATTTATTTCTATAATAACTATTGTTTTACTTAGACAACTAATTGAATCTCCATTTGGTTACGGCTTAAGAATGATTAGAGATAATTCTGAAAGACCAGCAGCCCTTGGTTTTAACAATCAAAAACATAAACTTATTGCCTTTATTATTGCTGGTTCTATAGCTGGACTAGCAGGCTCTCTTCAAGCCTTATTAGATGTAGGTGCATATCCAGAATGGGCTTTTTGGTCTAAATCAGCAGAACCTCTATTTATGATTTTATTAGGAGGCATGCATTCTTTCTTAGGACCACTAATGGGAGCATTAATTTTTGAAATTCTTAATGATTTTGTAACTGCCAATACACGATACTATGGATTAGTTCTAGGACTAGTTATTTTATGTTTTGTATTAGGTCTAAAAAAAGGCCTTTTAGACTGGCTTTTAATAAAATTAAATAGAAAGTAATATCTTTACTATGTTAAAAATAGATAAATTATCTAAAAGTTTTGGGGGCATACTAGCTACAGATAATGTTTCTTTAGAATTAAAACCAAATTCTATAAATGCATTAATAGGGCCTAATGGTGCAGGAAAAACTACTCTATTTAATTTAATTACTGGAAAAATAGATATTGATGAAGGTCAAATATTTATCGACAATACAAATATAACAAACTTAAAAGAATCGGAAATAACACATTTAGGTATTGCCCGAGCATTTCAAATTACAAATATATTTTCGACACTCTCCGTGCAAGACTCAATTAAAGTAGCTTTGCTAGCAAAACAACATGGGCTAAATAATATGTGGAATAGATTTAAAGCTCATTCAATAAATAAGGAAGCTGAAAGTATAGCAAAATTATCTGGATTAACAAAATCATATAATACTATAAGCTCAGCATTAAGTCATGGTGATCAAAAATTATTAGATATAGCATTAGCATTAGCCCTTAAACCTAAAGTACTACTTTTAGATGAACCAACGGCAGGTATGGGCCCAGAAGAACGCTGGAAAATGATTGATAGAATACAAAAGCTTTGGAAAAAAACAAAAATGACTGTTCTTTTTATTGAGCATGATATGGACATCGTATTTGATATTGCTCAAAATATTTATGTACTACAACAAGGAGCCATAATAGCCGAAGGCACTCCAAAAGAAATCAAAAGTAACAAAAAAGTTATCAAAGCATATCTCGGTGGAGGAAAAAAATAATGGAACTTTTAAAGGTACAAAATCTCAACGCTTTTTATGGTAATAGCCAAGTTCTTTTTGACATGAATATTAATATTACAAAAAATAATATTATAGCTTTACTAGGAAGAAACGGTGCTGGTAAAAGCTCTACATTTAAGGCTATTACTGGTTTAATACATGTCAATTCTGGATCTATATTATTAAAAGGTAAGGAATTAATAAAGCAAGCTACAAGTAAAAGAGCGTTATTAGGAATAGGCTATGTTCCTGAAGATAGACAAGTTTTTCCTGAACATACAGTGGAGGAAAATCTTGATTTGGGAAAAAAAAATAGTTCAGAAGGAAAAAATAACTGGCCAATAGACAAAGTCTGGGACACATTTCCTATATTAGTACAACTTAAAAATAGAATGGCGGGACAGCTATCCGGAGGAGAACAACAAATGCTTTCTATTGCCCGAACTTTAGTAGGCAATCCAGAAATTCTTTTACTTGATGAACCTTCAGAAGGACTTGCACCTATAATTGTAGAGGATATAGCTGTAATTTTAAAAAACTTAAAAAAACTTGGCGTTACAATTCTTCTTGCTGAACAAAATATGCACTTTTGTCTAGAAGTTGCAGAAGAGGCAATAATTATTGATAGAGGCAGATCAGTATGGAATGGCTCTTTAAAAGACTTACAAAAAGATACTAAAACAAGAGATAAATATTTAGCAATTTAATATACAAATTAGCGCGACAAAGTTTTCATTGCCTCTTCAATTCCAGATAAATTTAATTCATACATTTTTTCTTCAAAAATTTCACGTATCATTTTATTAGAGGCAGAAGAGTTCCAAATTTTTTTATTTTCTGGGTTGAGCCAAGCAACAGAGTCAAAATGAGAAGTAATTCTATCTAACCATAAAGCTCCAGATTCTTCATTCCAATGCTCTATAGAACCTCCGGCGTAAGCAACCTCATATGGACTCATAGAGGCATCACCTACAAATAAAATTCTATAATCATTGCCATATTTTCTAATGATATCCCAGGTAGAGATAATATCATTAGATGAGCGAGGATTATTTTTCCATAAAATTTCATACGGACAATTATGAAAATAGAAATATTCTAAATCCTTAAACTCACTTTTAGAAGCTGAAAACAGCTCTTCACATGCTTGAATATATGGGTCCATAGAGCCCCCTACATCTAAAAATAATAATAATTTTACTCTATTTTTTCTTTCTGGCATCATTTTAACATCTAGATAGCCACCATTATTTGCTGTTGCAAAAATAGTTCCATTCAAATCAAATTCGTCTGGTGTGCCTGTTCTCGCAAAATGTCTTAACCTTCTAACAGCAACTCTTATATCTCTTATTCCTAAAGTTTTTTTGTCATCAAAATTTGTCCATAGCCTCTTTTCCCAAACTTTTACAGCTCTTCCTTGTCTTTGACCTTCGTTGCCTATTCTAATTCCCTCAGGATTATACCCGCCTGAACCAAAAGGAGAGGTTCCACCTGTACCAATCCATTTATTGCCACCTTGATGCCTTTTTTTCTGCTCCTCTAATCTTTCTTTTAATGTTTCTAATAACTTATCCCATCCGCCTAAAGACTGTATTTTTTCTTTATCTTCATTTGTAAGAGTTTTTTGCAAGGCATCTTTAATCCAATCTTCTGGAATATTTCCAAGTATTTCCCCTCCTACTTTTAAAGCTCCTTCAAAAAATTCAGAAAATATTCTATCAAACCTGTCAAAGTATCTCTCATCTTTTACTAAGGAAGTTCTTGCAAAATGATAAAAAGAATTTGTATCTAGATTTGTTACACCTACATTTAAACCTGTAAGAAAATCTAAATATTCTCTAATAGATACAGGAACACCTGCACCTTTCAGTTGATGAAGAAAACTTATAAACAAATCACACCTTAATTTTTATTAGACCTTTTTACTCTTTTTTCACAGTCTTCAGCAAATTCCCAACTTTCTATCTCTGGTACACATTTGCCTGCCTCACCTTTTACTCTAAAACAAGCATATATTATTAGATCAACTGTGGTAGTTTTTTCATCAAATGAACAAACATCTTTAACATCAGCATTCTGAATGAGTGCCTCTGTTTCATTAGTTTGAACACATCTGCCCCTACGTGCATCTAGCCAGTGCATAGAGGTCCCAACTACCATAGCAATAGGGTCTTTCCCAAAATTTGTTATACAAATTTCTTTTGCAAAACCATTTGAGATAGAGCAAAAAATAACAGCTAAAAAAAATATTATGGAAAAAAAATATTTTTGTGAATAATTAATTTTATATTTCAAAACATACATTATTGACTCCTTAAATTTAGTTATTGTCTCGTCTTGTCATAAAAGCTAAACGTTCAAACATATGAACATCTGCCTCATTCTTTAAAAGAGCTCCATAAAGAGGAGGAAGAGCATTCTTAGAATCTTTTTGCCTTAAAATTTCAGGAGAAATATCTTCAGCTAAAAGAAGCTTAATCCAATCTAATAATTCAGATGTAGAAGGTTTTTTTTTAATACCAGGGACCTTTCTAACTTCAAAAAATGATTTTAGGGCAGTATTAACTAATTTTTGCTTAATCTTGGGAAAATGCACTTCAATAATAGATTTCATAGTTTCTTCATCCGGAAACCTTATATAATGAAAAAAACATCTGCGTAAAAAAGCATCTGGTAAATCTTTTTCATTATTTGAAGTAATAATTACTATAGGTCTTTCTTTAGCAACTATATTTTTTTTTGTCTCATAAACATAAAATTCCATTTTATCCAATTCTAATAACAAATCATTAGGAAACTCTATATCTGCTTTATCTACTTCATCAATTAATAACACCGGTTTTTTTTCTGCTACAAATGCATCCCATAAGACACCTCTTTTAATATAATTATTTATATCTTCTACCCTAGCGTCTCCTAACTGTGAATCTCTTAGTCTAGCAACTGCATCATATTCATAAAGTCCTTGTTGCGCTTTTGTGGTGGATTTCACATGCCATCTTATTAAAGATTTACCTAGTGATTTTGCTACTTCCTCAGCTAACATAGTTTTACCTGTGCCTGGTTCACCTTTTATAAGTAATGGCCTTTCTAGTGTTATAGAAGCATTAACAGCCAATGCTAAATCTTCAGTAGCTACATACTTATCTGATCCAGAAAAAATATCTTCCAAAGTCTACTCCTCAACTAATTTAATATATTATTTTAATATATATATAATGTATAAAATAATATAGTTAATTAGATAAGAATTAGTATAAATTAATTACACTTGAGATTGTAACCAATTTTCCCTTCCAATTTTTTCAACAAGCTCTAACTGGGTTTCTAACCAATCATAATGCTCTTCTTCTGAAGCTAATATTTGTCTGAATATATCCCTACTTACAAAGTCAGAAACTTTTTCACAATGTTGAATTGCAGTCTTTAAATCTGGAATAGCCTTAACTTCAATTTGAAAATCACACTTTAAACATTCTACTGGTTCTTCACCTATCATAATTTTATGCATCTCTTGTACATTTGGAATACCATCTAAAAACAATATTCTTTCAATAATCATATCAGCATGTTTCATCTCATCTATTGATTCTTCATGCTCTTTTGTACCTAATTTTTCATAACCCCAATCTTTGAACATTCTAGAGTGAAGAAAGTACTGATTTATGGCAGTTAACTCATTTGTCAAAACTGTATTAAAATGTTTTATAACTTCTTTATCACCTTTCATAAATACCTCCTTTAAAGATGTTTATCTGAAACT
>DQLC01000010.1 GCA_015660425.1 Alphaproteobacteria bacterium | reverse complement strand
ATAAAAAATATCCTATTATTATCATTACACTTTATTCCAGGGCATTTTAGCTATGAAAATTCCCAGTCCACACCAACCTGTAATTCCAGCATTGAGAAGTCCTAAACTAATTATAAAAGATAATAATAACCAATAAGGATTAGCAATAATACTAAGTATAATCCCTATTAATAAAAAAGATCCCATAGCTATCTGGATTTGTCGTTCTATAGGCAATAGCTTTTTCATGAAATTAGTTGGAAATGATTTTTCTTTCCATAAATTAATACCGCCTTCTAAATTAGAAAGATTATCAGTATTAATTATTTTTTTATAAGCCTCTAAAGATCTTTTTCCAGACTGACAATATAATACAATCTTATTTTTATTTAGGTTAGCTAAATTAACCAGCTTAATATCTATTTTAGATAACGGTATATTTATTGCGCCTATAATATGTTCGGCATTATATTCATTCGGTTCTCTTACATCAATTATCAAAGTTTCTGTCGGGTTTTCACTACGTAAATTATCCACACTTATATTATTAATATTCATTTATAAACTCCTCATATTAGTTATATATAATATATATTAGTTATTTACAAAACCTTTCATACAATATTTGTATAATATTTTGAACACTTGGATCTTGTATTTTATAATAAATATACTTACCTGATCTTTGAGTAGATAATATTTGATCTACGCGCATTTTTGCTAAATGTTGAGATAAGGCAGATTGCTTAACATTTATTAGTAAAGCTAATTCGTTGACTGTTTTTCTTCCATTAACTAAATTACATAGGACTAATATCCTAGTTTTATTTGAAAATAATTTTAAAAAATTAGTAGCTTTTTCAACTTTATTTTCAATTTGTTTTAAATTTAACTCAATATTATCCATACCTAATCATATTATATTTTTCTAATATGTCAATATATAATTATTTATATTATTATTAATTAATTTTATTTATAAATTATAATAAATACCTTTAATTTTTTTTAATAGAAGTATAAAATATAAAATCAAATTAATTTAATGCAGAGGTTTGAATATGAAGATTGTTGTTATGGGTACTGGAGGCGTTGGCGGTTATTTTGGTGCTAGACTTGCAAATGCTGGATATGATGTGGCTTTTATAGCAAGAGGCAAACATTTAGAGGCTATTAAAGAAAATGGATTAAAAATAATCAGTGAATTAGGTGATATTATTATACACCCAGCAAAAGCAAGTAACGACCCATCAGATTTTGAAATTGCGGACATAGTTCTATTTTGTGTAAAATCTTATGATACAGAATCTTCTTCAAATTTAATAAAACCTTTAGTTGGTCCAAAAACTGCTGTTATCCCTTTTCTAAATGGCATTGGACATATTGAAATTATGCAAAGAATATTAGGAAGTAATAATGTTATAGGTGGAGTTGCTGCAATTAGTGCGCTTATTGAAAAACCTGGCGTCATACGTCATAACTCTGCTATGCAAATGTTAAAATTTGGAGAGTTTAATAATGAAATTACTCCTCGAATTAAAGCATTTCAAAAAGCCTGTAAAGAATCTGGAATAAATAATGCTATTCCAAAAAATATAGAATGCGATTTATGGCAAAAAATAGTTATGATATGTACATTAGCCGGTGCAAACTGCTTAACAAGATTACCTTTAGGTCCATGTAGGTCTAATCCTGTAACAAGAACTCTTATGAAAAACTTAGCTGAAGAAGTAGTTGCTGTGGCTAAAGCTGAAAATATTATATTACCTGACAACCAAGTTGAAATTACTATGAAACAATTAGATTCTTTACCTGAAGCCATGAAAGCATCTACTTTGCCTGCTCTAGAAAAAGGTGAGAAATTAGAAGCCTCTGCTTTAAACGGAGCTATAGATAAGTTAGGTACTAAGCATGGCATAAACACCTATATGCATAAAGCTGTGTATGCAGCTTTAGCTCCACATCAAGATGGAACACCAAAATAAGTTTTTAAAAATATAAATATATGTAATGTACATATATAAGCAATAGACAAAACAATTATATTCTGTATATTACAGAAAAATACCACATTATAAAAGGTTAAATATGTTAAAAAGGTCAGTAGGCAGACCAAAAACATTAAATAGACAGCATGTTATAGACATAGCATTGAATGAATATTGGAGTTATGGAATTAATAATGTCCCTCTTTCTAAAATTGCTATATTAGCCGATGTCTCTAGACCTGGTATTTATATAGAATTTGGTGATGAAGATAAATTAAAAGCGGAAGTATTAAAAAAATACTTAAAAATCAGAGCTGATCCAGTCCATATTAATTACAATAATTATAAAAAATATCCAAACCATTTATTTAATCATTTTGATGCAGTTTTAAATGACGGCAATAAAAATCTGACTAATGATAATAACTATCTTAATGTTAAAAGACCCCAGAAAGCTAAAGGATGCCTGTTGCAAAGAAGCATTCTAAATAAGCATAATTTAGGCCCTATCACTTTAAATATTATAAATAAATACCAAACTAAAAGACTTAAACAATTTGAAAAATATATAAAATCGGCGCAAACAGATGGAAAGTTCTCGAAAAAACTTAATCCAACTTTT
>DQLC01000119.1 GCA_015660425.1 Alphaproteobacteria bacterium | reverse complement strand
TCTCGTGTTTCTTAATGATAGCATATTATATTTATCATATAACTTTTCATTACTTTGTACCTCATTAATCTTAGGGGGCAAGATAGGTACAGTAGGCATTAAAATAGCAGCATAGTTCTCTATAGAAGAATACAATTTTTTAGAAAGAGCTATTTGAGAGTCTTCTATTATTTTTATGCTATTCTGCTTCATGTGTTTGCCTTGATACATTCTGTTTAGAACATTAATATCCATTAGATTGCTATCTTTTTCTATTAAATGTTTCCACTCTGCATAACCTTGATATGTGACGGTGGTACCATGTTCAGAAAGTATTTTATGCATTTCTTCTATTTCTGAAATTTCTTTTTCAATAATAGGCATGCCTGCTTTTGATAATTTTTTTATAGCTTCTTCAGCAGCCTTTTCAATTTCAATATCACAGTCTTTCCATGGCATTCCTTTAACTACAAGTATTTTAGTATTTCTTAAATCCATATTATGGAATGCTAAATAAGGTTGATTTGTTAATATAGAAAATAAAAGGTTTATGTCCAAGACGCTTTTAGCTAAGGGTCCAACTGTATCTAGAGTAGAAGATAATGGAAGTACTCCTTTTAAAGAAACTCTTCCAAAAGATGTTTTTAATCCTATTAATTTATTCCAAGCGGAAGGCACTCTAACAGAACCTCCAGTATCTGTGCCAAAACTAGCAGCACATAAACCATGAGCTAAAGCAACCCCTGAGCCGGAAGACGAGCCTCCAGGTACACGAGGCTCATCATCCATAATTGCATTTTCAGGTGTAATAAAATTATTATTTGTTCCTAGCCCACCTAAAGCAAATTCTACAGTTGAAGTTTTTCCTAATTGTATAAGCCCTGCTTTTTTCGATAATGAAACTACATGAGCATCACTTTTAGCTGGAATATTATTTTCTAATAATTTAGAGCCTCCTACGGTTATAAAATCTTGAAAATCAAAAAGGTCTTTCCACGCAACAGGCACTCCATCTAAAAGGCTTAATGGTTTATCTTCTAACAATCTGTTTTTGGAATTCTTAGCTTCTAAAAGAGCTCTTTTTTTTGTCAAAATAGTATAAGGGCTTGGCTTAGTAAATGATTCGATTTCACTATAGTAAAAATTTACTAAATCGATAGGACATAATTTTTTTTTATGTAAAAGTTGCCCTATATCATAGGCAGATAATAATTTTATATTTTCAGGTATTTGCATACTTTATATTGTCATAGTATTTATAAAATATAAAACAATTTTGTTAGCGCACGAATATGGATAGATTGAGGACACTTTGTATACAAATATTATAATCTGTGGAGGAGCTTTGGCAGGAATGACCCTTGCTTTATCCCTACAGCGCAAAGGCTTCAATATTATAATTATTGATCCTAGAGATATAAAAGAAGTTATAGAGCAAGATAGAAGAACTACGGCCATAGCTGCAGGGCCAAGAGAGTTTTATTGTGAATTAGGGGTTTGGTCTAAATTAAAAAAAAATATTGAACCTATTAATAGTATAAGCATATTAGATGGTTCTTCATCTGTAGCCTTAGAGTTTGATTCTAGAGACCTTCTTGTTAAAAATAAATTATCTAATATTATTGGTTTAGGGCATGTAGTAGAGAATTCAAATTTAATAAAAAAAATTAGTGACACTATAAACGATAGCAGGAATTTAGGACAGGTAAAAAGATTAAAGGCTAAAGTTTTAGATATTAAAATTGGTAAATTTTCAGCAAGAGTACTGCTCGATAATAATCAGCAAGTTACGGCAGATCTTATAATTGCAGCTGACGGAAAGAATTCTTTAATTAGAAAAATGGTTGGAATTCAAGAAAACAGAACTACATATGATCAAGAAGCTTTTGTTACGCAGATATTACATACGAATGATCATAATAATATAGCCCTAGAAAAGTTTTTACCTGGAGGCCCTTTAGCGGTTTTACCTATGAAAAAAATAAATAATAATTATAGATCTGCAATAGTTTGGTCAGATGAAAGCGCAGTCTCTAAAAGTAGATTCCAATCAAGTAGAGAGGCGCCTAATCAGATGTCTTATGAAATAGAGAGACACTGTTTTGACTGGTTAGGTAAAATCAAATTATATAACCAGCCTGCTGTTTTTCCACTAGAATTAATAAAGCCCAAAAAGTTAGTTTTAGAAAGATTTATTTTAATGGGGGATGCCGCACATAGCATTCATCCAATAGCTGGACAAGGATTTAATTTGGCTCTTAGAGGAATGAAAGCCTTCTCAAATATGTGTGGTGATAGAGCAGAATTAGGTTTAGACATAGGGGGTATAAAGTTTTTAAAAGAATATGAAAGGCTTAGAAAAGTAGATATTTTAAGTTTGATTAATGCAACACACAGTTTGAATGAATTATTTAGAGATTCTAGGTCGTCTATAAAGTTTTTTAGAAGAATGGGTTTATTTGCAGTAGATAAGTCACCCATCGTTAAAAAGGCTTTTATGAAATATGCAATGGGCATTTAAATACCAGAAATTTTAGATACTCTATTTAAATAATTTTGATATAATTCTATATTTTTCTCTGACATTTCTCTTAAATAAGACCAAGAATATATACCAGTATCATGTCCATCATCAAATATAATTCTAATTGCATAATTTCCTACTCTTTCGATCTGAGTAATTGCAATATTATTTTTGTTTAAAGGTGTATTCTTGTTTTTTGAAGAATGCCCTTGTACTTCGGCAGAAGGGCTCTCTACTCTTAATAATTCAGCAGATATATTTGCCTTATAATTATCGTAAAACTCTAAATTTAGAGTTTTTTCTAATTTGTTATAAATAATTGATTTAACTTTATTATTACTATCTGTCATTTTATTTATCTATATGTCTTGCTTTGTCTATCAGCATAATTGGGATCCCGTCTTCAATAGGAAAAGCTAGTCCTGCTTCTTCGCTTATTAATTCAGATTTTTTTTTATCATATTTAAGAGGCCCTTTAGTTATAGGACAAACTAAAATATCTAATAGTTTTAAATCTATGTCATTTGAATTTTTATCCATTTATTAGGTTTCCTTTAATTAATATTTTTAATATCACCAGCCGCAGATATTTTAAATAGAGCAATCATGTTCTCTACTAAACTATTGATATCTTTGCTTTCTAATAGCATTTGTTTCTCTTCATTATTGAAGGGGCATGATTGGGCAAGAGAGTTCACTAAAAGACTAGATGGGGCTTTTTCAACAATTTTCCAGTCTGCTTTAATATTTTCTGAATTAAAATAACTTTTTAATGAAGATATAAACTCTTTTCTTAAGACAGAAGATATCTCTTTATTATTCACAGTTAAGTCTGAATAATATCCGGTATAGGCTACATTTGCAAGCAGATAACCTTGATTGATTAGTTTATTATTGATCATTTTGTATCTGCATAATCCAGATAATTCTATTAAGTATTTTTGATTTTTTAATTCAGAAAAATGAGTAATTTTGCCAAGGCAGCCAATATTATACAAAGCATTTTCTTTTTTATTAGTTTTTTTAGGTTGTATCATCCCAATTAGCCGATTGCTCGCAATAGCATCTTCTGTCATATTTATATATCTAGGCTCAAAAATATTGAGTGTAAGGTTTCCGTTAGGCAATAATAGACAATTGGGTAGAGGAAATAAAGGAATTGCAGTAGGCAAATTTTCCACATTTAAAGTACTATTCATTTATTTTATGCAAATAGAATAGAAGAAAGTTTAAGTCTTGTACTGGCTGTAAGGGGATCATCTTCCCCAAAAGCTTCTAATAATTTAATAATTTTTTTTCTGGCTTTATCTTCTTGCCAGTTGCGGTCTTTTTTAACAATATCTAATAATTGTTCAATAGCTTCTTCTTTTTGATCATTTGCTAAAAATGCTTCTGCTAATTTAAAACGTAATCCATGGTTGCTTGGGTTTGCATTTACGTCAGCAAGGAATTCTTCTGGGCTTCCTGCTAATTTATTTGCCTTAGCTAACTGATTTAATGCAATTAGGCTGGCTATATTCTTGTCAGTTCGCATGTCTTCTTCTAAACCATCTAATAGCTCCGTTACCTCATCAATTCTATCCAGTTTTACTAAGCATTTCCCATAACCCGCAATTATTTTTGCATTATTAACTTCAGCTGATAAAAGGTTAGAAAAAGATGCTAAAGCTCCCTCATAATCGTCATCTGTATATAGTTTTTCAGCCTGTTCAATCAATTTGTTTAGTTCTTTTATTTTATCGCCTCCCGTGGCGGTAATAACTTTTTTAATAAATTCTTTAACTTCGTTTTCTGGCAGAGCTCCTGAAAAACCATCTATAGGCTTTCCTTCAAAAAATGCATAAACAGTAGGTAAAGATTGTATTTGAAGCTGCTGAGATAATTCTTTATTTTTTTCAGTATCAATTTTTACAAGGCTTATTTGTCCTTTATAAGCTTTAACCGCTGATTCCAGAATTGGAGTTAATTGTTTACATGGAGCACACCAATCTGCCCAAAAATCTACTATAATAGGAGCGCTTTTAGATGCTTCAATAACATCTTTATTAAAGGAAGCTGTATCTGAATCAATAATAATATTTTCTATTGATTGCTCAGAAGAAATTATAAGTTCGTCGTTTTTCATTTTTAATTCCGTATTTATATAATATATATCATTTTATTATATTAATATATTAAATCAAAATATAATCTTTAACTTTTACATTAAATTTTAGAATCCTTTATTTTTAACAATTTTTTTGAGCTCAAATAACATTGACCAAAATATTAAAATCTTTTATAAGAAGCTCTTTAATTATAAGTTAATTTATTTTGATAAAAGTTTATGCGGGCGTAGCTCAGTGGTAGAGCACTTCGTTGCCAACGAAGATGTCGAGAGTTCGAATCTCTTCGCCCGCTCCACTTAATTAAATTTTTCTAAGTAATCTTAGTTCTTTACTATTTTAATAATGCTTTTAATTTAGTCTAAATTACTACTAGGATAGCAGTATGATTATTCATAAAATATTAATAGTTATTCTTTTTTATTTTTTTACATCTTGCTCTACAATTTCTTCATACAAGAATATAGAGACCATAGATAGTTATGAAAAAGAAGAAATGCAGAAGCAAGGAAACTTTTTGGTGGCATCGATGGCTGAGGCTTCTAGAAAACTTCATGATATAGCTTGGCGGATTATGATATCTAATACGGATGTATGTAAAGATTCTAAGGTTAATGCTTTTGGTTTAATGATTGCCCATCCCAATGACTTGCCCTTATCATTAAAATCTTCTTTTCTTTCTGCTTCTCCAAACACAATAATAAGTAAAAATTATGACTATAATTTACCTATGATAGTTTCTATTGCAAATGATAGTCCGGCCAATAATGCTAATATAATGGAAGGAGATTTTATTTTATCTATTAATAATACTTCGGTGAATTCTAAAAATTATAAAGACTTATTAAAGAAAGCAGCTAAAAAGGGTAGTTTAAAAATAAAAGTAAAAAGACTAGAAAAAGAATTTATATATGATTTGCAAAGTGAAATAATCTGTGGCCATCCAGTTCAACCAATGGTTTCACCTATCCCAAATGCTTACGCTGATGGGTCTAAAATATATATTACAATTGCAACTTTAGATTTTATTAAAGATGATCAGGAAATCGCATTCCTAATTAGCCATGAGTTAGCCCATAATATTATTCATTATAAAGGTAAGGGATTATATGAAACAGAGGCTAAGCCAATTCCTATTGAAGAAAAACCTTCACTTCAGAATATAAGTGATTTGTTTATATTTCAAAGTTCTGCTAAAGAAATAGAAGCGGATTTAATGGGAATAGAGTATGCAATTAAAGCAGGAATACGACAAGATAAAGTAGCAAACTACTTTCGAAGGTTGTCTATTTATATGCCTCAATTAATGGGTAATTCTATTTTTAGAATGCATCCAGGCAATGCAAAGCGTGTATCTAATATAGAAAATAAATTAAAAATATTAGATTATAAATATAATAATTAGCAGGAAAAAAACTTTTGCAATTTAAAATAAAACCTTTTGTAGCATATTGTTTGTATGACTGGGCAAATTCTCCTTTTGCGACAGTTGTTATAACTTTTATATTTTCAGCATATTTTGAGAGGGCAATAGTTGGTAATGCAGAGAAGGCATCAATTTTATGGGGTTGGTCTATATCTATTTCTGCATTTATGGTTGCTTGTCTTTCCCCTTTTATAGGAAGACATATAGATAAAAATTTAAGTCATAAATCTTGGTTAATTGCGTTTACAATTATATCTTCTTTAGGGGCAGCATTATTTTGGTTTGCATATCCTGTACCAGAATCAATTATTTTTGTATGTGTTTTAGTTATTATTTCAAATATAGCATTTGAGTTAGGAGGAGTAGTTTATAATTCCTTACTTCCTGCTTTCTCTGAAAAAAGTAAAACAGGAAGCCTTTCTGGAAAGGCGTGGGCATCAGGTTATGCAGGGGGAATTATTTGTTTGTTGATTATCTTATTTGGTTTTGTTCAAAATGAAAATCCATTATTTGGGCTTGAAAAGAATATGGCAGCTAATATTCGTATAGCGGGCCCAATAGTAGCTATTTGGTTCATTATTTTTTCTTTGCCATTCTTGCTTAACATTCCAAAGAATAAAAAAAAAGCTTTTTGTAAAAATGAAAGTTTATTTAAAGAAGTAATTTCTAATATAAAAAAATTATTTACAAAAAGTAATCAAGGTCGTTTTTTGCTCTCTAGAATGATTTATACCGATGGTTTAAATACCTTATTTGCTTTTGGAGGGTTATATGCTGCCGGTACATTTAAAATGAGTTTTTCAGAAATTATAATATTTGGAATTTTAATAAATATTGCTGCTGGGCTAGGCTCTCTATTTTTTTCATATTTAGACGATAGAATAGGACCTAAATATATTATAAAAATATCTTTAATATTTTTAATTATCTTTGGTGGAATAACGTTAATTATTGAAAATAAGGAATTATTTTTATTATTTGGTTCTGCCTTAGGATTTTTTATTGGCTCAGTTCAATCTTCTAGCCGTTCTTTTATGTTAAGATATATAACTAAAGGAAACAATGCTGAAATTTTTGGTATTTATGCTGTTTCAGGAAAATGTACTGCCTTTATAGGGCCTGCAGTCTTGGCACTTACAGTTTCTATATTTGATAGCCAAAGGGCAGGAATGGGGTCTATAATTATTTTCCTTTTAATTGGATTAATTTTATTACAAAGAGTTGTTGAGCCTAAATAAGATTAGTGTCTAAAATGCCTTATGCCGGTAAAAACCATAGAGAGGCCGAGTTTATTTGCTGCTTCGATCACTTCATCATCTCTTATGGAGCCTCCAGGTTGAATAATAGAAGTGACTCCAGCTTCTGCAGCAGCTATGAGCCCATCTGCAAAAGGAAAGAAAGCATCAGAAGCTAAAACTGAACCTTTTGCCATATTATTTTTTAATCCAGCAAACCTAGAAGCTTTTTCAGATTTAATAGCTGCAATTTGAGAAGAGTCTATTCTACTCATTTGCCCTGCTCCTATGCCTACAGTAGCATTATTTTTTGCATAAATTATTGCATTAGATTTAACATGCTTCGCTATTTTAAATGCAAATATTAAATCTTTTATTTCCTCGTCGTTAGGTTTTTTAGTCGTAACAACCTTTAAATTATCTATGTTTAATGTTTCTAAATCTCTATCCTGTATTAAAAAGCCATCAGATAAATCTTTCATAATTTTATGGTCAATAAGAGGTTGATTATTTATTTTATTTATTTTTAAAAGTCTAAGATTTTTTTTAGAGGAAAATATTTTTAAAGCATCTGTAGAAAATGAAGGAGCTATAATAACTTCCAAAAATATTTCATTCATTCGTGCTGCTAATTCATTATTTACTTCAATGTTGCATGCCACTATGCCTCCAAAGGCACTTTGAGGGTCAGTTCTTAATGCTGCTTCCCAAGCCTTTAAAATTAATTTTTTAGTGGCTACTCCACAAGGATTAGCGTGTTTAATAATAGCAATTGTTGGTCCTTCAAATTCTTTAATTAATTCATATGCAGCATCAGAATCATTAAGGTTATTATACGACAGTGGTTTTCCTTGTAGTAAGTTGGATTTTACAATTCCATTTAATTTGTGATTAGGGTTTTGATATACGGCAGATTCTTGGTGAGGGTTTTCACCATACCTTAATTCACTTGATAATGTCCCGGCAATAGTTAAGGTTTCTGGCCATTTAATATTGACTTGTTGATTAAACCATTGAGCAATTAAACTATCATAGTAGGCTGTTTTAGCATAAGCTTTTGCCGCGTACAATTTTCTATCTTTTAATTCTGTAGCCCCATCATTTTTATTTAAAATTTTTTGTAATTCACTATAGTCATTAGGGCTTGTAATAACACAAACATTTTCATGGTTTTTTGCAGAGGATCTAATCATAGATGGCCCTCCTATATCAATATTTTCAATACATTCATCAAAACTGAGGTTGTTTTCTACGGACTGTGAAAAAGGATATAAATTAACAATTACTAGATTTATGGGTTTAATATTATGCTGTTCCATCTCATTTTTATGAGTTATTTGATTGTATCTGCCTAGCAAACCACCATGTATTTTAGGATGTAAAGTTTTTATTCGTCCATTTAGCATTTCTGGAAAATTAGTATAATCTGAGATATCTTTTACATTAATATTATGTTCTCTAAGTAATTTTGCTGTTCCACCTGTAGATAATACCTCAATGTTATATTTTTTAACTATATTTACTATAAGCTCAATATTTGTTTTGTCAGATAAAGATATTAATGCGCGTTTAATGGTAATTAAATCAGGTGACATATAGGCTCCTTAATGAATTTTGTTTTTTGGGTCAATAGAAAATTCTGGTATTAGTTCTTTAAGTTTTTTTATTGCTTCTCTCTCTTTATTTTTGATTAAAAGCTCGTCCATTTTATTTATTATATCATTTATTTTTAAAAAGTTTAATTCTCTAGATTTAGCTATTAAAATGTCTGGGTGGTCTGTAGTAATTTTTTTTTCATCTTTATGAAATAATTTTTCATGAAGTTTTTCACCTACTCTTAAGCCAGTATATATTATTTGTATATCTTTGCCTGGGGTGAGACCAGACAGTCTAGCAAGTTGTTTAGCTAAGTTATCAATTTTCATTGGTTCCCCCATTTGTAATACATTTATTCCCCCTCTTTCTTTTGTATTTAGAGAGTTTGTTAATGATATTAAGACTAATTCAACAGCTTCTTTTACACTCATAAAGAATCTAGTAGTATCTTTATGTGTAACTTTTATAGGCCCGCCTCGTAAAATTTGATTTTGAAATAGAGGAATAACGGATCCTGTAGAGCCCAATACATTTCCGAATCTTACAGTAACAAAGTTAGTACTATGTTTTTCTCTATCTAAGTTTTGTATATATATTTCTGCGGCTCTTTTGGAGGCTCCCATAAAGTTAGTAGGTTCTACTGCTTTGTCAGTGGAGATTAAGACCATTATTTTAGTTTTAAATTTTATTGCATTTTCAGCAATAATTTTAGTGCCTAATATATTGGTCCTAATGGCATCAGATGGATGTTGTTCACATATAGGTACATGCTTTAATGCAGCAGTATGCAAGACTATATCCGGCTTATTTGTATTAAAAGTTTTTTCTACGGCATTTTTATCTCTTGTATCTAGCAATATAGAGATTATTTTTTCTTCCTTAATCTTTGTTGAAATCTTATCTGTAATAGTCCATAAAGCATATTCTGAATAGTCTGATAGAATTATGTATTTTGGTTTCATATCTGCTATTTGGCTTGCCAATTCGCTGCCTATGGTGCCGCCCGCACCTGTGATTAATATAGTTTTGTTTTTAATAAGGTTAGTCAAGTTGGTTTTATCAAATCTTGTTTCTGCTCGACCTAGTAAATCTTCAATATTTATTGGACGTGCCTTATTCCCATTATTTTCAATAGCTTCATCCAATTCTGAAATTTTAGGTAGGCGTGCAAGGGAGATACCAATTTTATCTGTATATTTTAGAAGTAAATCAATATCAATTCTAGAAATTTTTGGATCAGTAATAATAATTTTTGTGATTTTTTGTGATTTTAATAGAAGGTTAGATTTAGATATAAAAATATTATCTATTGGACCAATTATATCTACGTCTCTAATCTTCCTTCCCCATTTGTTTTTATCATTATCAAAGATACCTAATATATGATAAGGCCCATCAGGTTTATGAGATGTTCTAATTAATGCTTCTGCTTCATCAGCAGCACCTATTAATATAACTTTTATTCTTTCGTTTATATTGTGAATTGGAGCTAATGTTTTATCTCGCAACAATCGATAGCTTATTCTAATACCGCCGCTTAAAATAGTAAGCAATATAAAATAAATTATCATTGTTGATCTAGGCATGTCTTCCAATCTTGTCATGAGAAATAAACTAAAAGCGGTTAATATAACTGTCATGAGGGTAGCTTTAGTTATTATAAGTAAATCATCAGTAGAAGAATAACGCCATATTCTTTTGTACACCCCTAAAAGAACAAATGAAAATATTGAAGCAAAAAAAACAACTATAGTATTTATTATTAGCTCGGCTGGAAAACTTTCTAATCTTAACCAATAAGCACCATAAAATGCTATTATGCTTAATATACCATCGATATTACATATTAAAAGAAATCTAGATATAGGAGACATTATATAACTTTCATAATTTTTTTGGCTTTTTATTTAGATAATATAAAAGATATAATGTAGATAGGCTACTTATAACAAGGGAAATTGAAATAATAATTAAGTTTGATTTTACAACAGTAAAAGAAGCTAAGCAGATAAGCAACATTCCGTGCATAGCTATAATTTTACATACTTTAGAATGACTATAACCATTTTGAATAGCTTTTTGATAAAAATGATCTTTGTGAGCCTTCCATGGCTTTTTTCTCATTTTTATTCTTCTTAATAAAGTAATAGATGCATCAAAAAAATAATAATTATTTATTATTATAGCTACATACCAAAGATCATTTTTACATAATAATAAAATTAAAACAGCATTAATAAAGCCTAGTGGGATAGAACCTGCATCTCCTAGAAAAATCCTTGCTGGTTGCCAGTTCCATAATAAAAACGCTAAACCAGATCCTGCTATAAAACCTGCAACTATTTGTTCTAATTCATAGACTCCTTGAGAAAGGTATAATGAAGACCCTACACCAATTCCTATAATTATACATTGAATACCGGATATACCATCTATTCCATCCATGAAATTAAATAAATTAATTAGCCATATTATTAACAAAAATATTATTATATTTTCTAACCATAAAGGAATAATGCCGTTTAAAAGGACAACATCTTTTAAAGGAGGCCAAAAAATTAAAACAATAATAGTTAGAGCAATTTGAACTATTAATCTAATTACTATTGATATTTGCTTATTATCATTCATAAAAGATAATATAGTTAGAATGAGTACTGCCCCTGTAAATAAAAAATCAGTTATAGGAAAAAATGTATAATATATTATTAATAATGTAGCTATGATGCCGAGTCCAGCACCTTTAGGTGTAGGAATATTATGACTAGATCTTTCATTAGGAATATCTAATGTTTTTGTTTTAGTTAAAATTTTTATTGTTATTTTTATTGTTGCAAGACTTATTACAAAACTCATTAAGAAACTTATTGGCCAAATAAAAAAGATTAGTTCACCCACTGTTATTTTCCTTTAAAAAACTTGTCCAATTTGGTCTTCCAAAAGCTATAAAATTAGGGTTTTTTTTGTCTTCCCTTCCGTATATCATATCTTTATTGTTCATTTGCTTTACAAACCCCCCAGATCCCTGGATGATGGCTTCGCCTGCTGCGCTATCCCATTCATAAGTAGGGCTTGTTCGAGGAAAAATATCTGCTTTACCTTCAGCAATTAAAGTGAATTTAATTGCACTACCTAATTTCTTTTTTTCAAAAAATACCAAAGATGAAAGCCATTTTTCTAGTTTAGGACCTATATGGTGTTTGCTTATAGATACTGTTGGTCCTTCTTTAGGAATATCTCTACAGGTAATTTTTGAAAAATTAGTATTTTCATTTTTTTTATAAGAGCCAATTTTATTCCCACCAGCCCATATTGTGCCTGAAGGTGGGTGAGCGATACATCCTATTATTGGCTTTGTATTTAAGGCTAATGATATACAAACACAAAAGTCCTCATCTCCTTCTATAAATGACTTAGTGCCATCTAAAGGATCTATAATCCAGTGCAAATTGTTTCCGAAAGCATTTTGTGGTGATGGTCTTTCTTCACTTAATATTGGAATATTGGGAAAAGCATTTAACAATTCTTTACTTATGATTTTGTCTGATTCCTTATCTGCTTTAGTCACAGGAGTATTATCTGCTTTTATTTCTATTGGTGAATTCATATTTTGCATTATTACTTTTGCAGCTTTATTCGCTATTTCAGCAATAATATTTTTAATTTCATATAGATTTCTATTAGATGTTGATGACATTATTATTTCTTTTTATAAATTACATAATTTATTTTATAGTTAAAATTGATAAATTACATACTTTGTTTATATATTGTTGTTAATATATTTAATATAGCATTGAAAAATCATAAAGGTATTATAGTTTTGCAAATTACGGATATAGAATATGTTTTAGGTAAAAAAAAAGAATCTCTTGAAGATTTAGGTAAAATCAATCCTGATTGGCATATAAAAAAGTTAAAAGATAAAACAGGGATTCATTCTAGGCATACTTTAGGTGATAAAGAAAATGAAAAGAGTTTAGTAATTGAAGCTTCTAGTAAATTATTAGAAAGAGTAAACTCTGAAAATATAGATGGAATAATTCATGTGAGTCAATCTCCTTTCTCAAGATTACCAACATCCGCATGCCTAATTCAAGATATATTAAATTTACCAAAAAATATGATGGCCTTTGATTTAATACAGGGATGCTCAGGATTTGTTTATGGACTCTCTGTTGCCAGTTCTATGATTTATCAGCAAAGTTTAAAAAAAGTTTTAGTAATTTGTGCAGACACTTATACTCAATATATTCCCAAAAATGATAGAACTAATAGGCCTATATTCTCAGACGGAGCTGCCGCCGCGATTATAGAGAGTACGGGAGATGGAAGCATAGGTCCCTTTATATTTTTTACTGATGGCAGCGGAGGACATTTACTTGCACTAGAAGACAATAATGGAAAAAAACAATTATTTATGGATGGGAAAAAAGTTTTCAAATTTTCATTGCGCGAAGTTCCTAAGGCTTTTAATGATCTTCTTAATAAAGCGCATTTAAAGCAAGAAGATATAGATTTATTTATTTTTCATCAGGCAAGTGCAGTTATTTTAAGACAATTAAAATCTAAATTAAATATCCCTGATGAGAAATGGTTTCAAAATATAAAGAATATGGGTAATACAGTTTCAGCTACTATTCCAATTGCAATAAAACAAGCTAAAGAGAGTGGGTTATACAAACCAAAAATGAATATAATGTTAATGGGCTTCGGTGTAGGGCTTTCTGTAGCTGGGTGTATTGTTCGTTCATAAGCTTGTTTTTGATAAACACCATTCTATTTGGGCACCAGAATTTATTGTTTCACCATTGATAATAAATTGGCTTGTATTTTTTATTCTACCATTATCTTCCACATAAATTGATTTGTCTATGCTTAAACTTAAAGCAGTATTATTTTTTAAGATAAAAAATTCCCAACCGCCACTTGGAAGCAAAAGTAGGATCCTTTCCTTATTTCTTGTAAGTCTCACATTGATTTTATGGTGCAAATGAAAGTGTATTTTAAATTTTATTCCTGGACCAGCAATAATGTTGTCCTCACCTTTTAGAAGCGTGCCTCTAGAATCTAGTTTTAAAGCCCTTTTGTGAATAGCAGAATATAGGCTTTCATAGCCATTATGGCTTGCAGAAATAATTTCAAAGCCGGAAGTTACTTCTCTAGAAACATTTATTTTAGTTTCTCTTTTATTATTGATAGAAGAAGAGTTGGTATTATTTATTACTAGACATGAATGAGCAGCTGAACTTGCTAGGGCCTTTTGCCATGTAATATCATTATTAGGAGTAGGCCCGCAATTAACTATAAGCCTATCTCTTCCAATGCTCATTTCAAAACTAAGAGCTCCATTAGAGCCATATTTATTTTTATGAGAACAATCCATAATTATTATAGACCTGCCTGATGCAAGTCTTTCATAACCAGAGGTAGTTAGACTAGAAGATATACGCGATCTTAATTTAATCCCAGTTTTTTCTAGAACTTTATCTATTGCATCTCGAGAATATGATCTGCCACCATTTATTCTAACTAGAGTGCCGTCTCCTAACCGTAAGGATCTAATAGCATGACTAATTTTAGTAATATTATTATCTATTATTTCTAGTAAAGTATCATTTTCATTTAATGCATTTTTTATCCAAATTAGGTCAGTTAAAATGTCTAAGGTAATGGAAGGTTGTTTGCTTACATGACATCCATCGTTTAAAATTTGATTATTTAATGCAGACACTAAAATATTTTTTGCCTGATTATATCTTTTGTTTCCTCCACTTAAGCATATTCCGGAAATTAGTAGACCTCTAAGAGCTGTAAAAACTTCTGGTCCTTCGGTATGTTTTTTTATTATTCTACTAAGATGCTTAGCTTGAAATGTTAATAATTTATAAAAGTTTTCTAAAAATTTACTATCGGCATCTTCTTTTATCATATCTGAATAAGAAATCCAGGCACTGATTCTTTTCCCCAATATATCTATTTTCCAACTTACAGGGTTGTATTTATTATTTCCGCTTTTTATCCAATCCGTAATTAGAGATCTGGCATATTGTCTTGATGTTCTACCTTCTCTAGCCTTAAAATGTCTAAGCCAAGAAAAGCCATGCATCTCTGCTATCCACCATGGACCAACCCCATTAGGCTCCCATAGTGGTTTATGGGGGGCATGTATTTCTTCTCCAGCAAAATTATATCTGCCTTGGAAAATGGCATCAGCAAGGTGCCCTTCACCTTCCCACGGGTCTATAGTAATATGAAATAAATTTTCAGGTTGGCCATAGTTTAGACAAAAATTATATAAATTACTTTTATAAAAATACTCAGATAATTTCAGGCTTGGAAGTTTAGCTGACAATTTTTATTTCCTTAGTTATTATTTCTAAGGCTATTAATAAGATTAGAATAGTTTTTAGCGTCTTCAGAAAAAATAGCATTACCTGCTACTAAAACATTTGCCCCTGCCTCTAGACATAATTTAGAAGTTTCTTTATTAACTCCCCCATCAACCTCTATGTCAATATTAATGCCTAATCTTTTTTGCATATTTTTTATATTGCGTATTTTTTCTAATTGTGTTGTCATGAATTTTTGACCCCCAAAACCTGGGTTTACTGTCATAACTAAGATTAAATCACAATATTCTATGTATTTCTCCAATGTGTTTTCTGAAGTAGAAGGTTTAATAGATAGACCCGCTTTTAGACCCAGGCCTTTAATGATTTTTAAAGATTCTTTAATATTACTTTCTGCTTCTAAGTGTATAGTTATTATGTCTGCACCAGCTTTAGCAAAAGGCTCTAACCAGTTGTTTGCGGGCATAGTCATTAGGTGTACATCAAATAATTTTTTAGTATATTGTCTTAAGCTTGATACTACTTCAGGACCAATAGTAAGATTAGGAACGAAATGTCCGTCCATTATGTCTATATGCATCCAATCTGCACCGGCTTTATCAACAGCTACGATTTCCTGGCCTAGTTTTGCAAAATCAGCTGCTAAAATAGAAGGAGATATAAGTATATTATTTTTTTTCAATATAAAATCAATCTATCTATTTATTAAATTATAATTATCTATATGTTTAGTTTGTTTTTTCCAATCTTGCTATAAAAAAACCATCCATACCCCCGAGCTCTTTACTAAAATATGGGAAAGTTCTTATAAAACCTTTCTTAGTAATTGCTTCCTCCGTAATATCTATTTCATTTTTATCTATAGGACTTATTATAAAATTACTATTATTTTTTATAAAATCAATAATTTGATTTTCTCCTTCTTCTTTTTCTAAAGAACAAACAGAATATATAAGTTTCCCTCCAGGTTTTAACATTATGGATGCCGAATTTAATAGATTTTTTTGTGTAACAATTAAAGTATTTAAAATCCTTGAAAAATTATTTTTCTTGGCAGTGAGCCTCCATAAAACATCAGGATTTTTTCTGACTGTTCCAGTAGAAGTGCAAGGAGCATCAAGCAATACTGCATCAACTAAGTTTTCTACTTTATATTTGTTAGCATCTTGTATGGTTAATTTGGTTTTTAAATTTAGTCTCTTAAGGTTTTCTTTTAAAAGTTTTGCACGTTTTAAATTAGATTCTATAGATATAACATTTAAATCATTTGTTAATAGTTGTGCTGTTTTGCCTCCTGGTGCGGCACACATATCTATAACGTTTGCATTATTCTTTACAGAAGCTAATAATATTTTTGCTGGTAGTTGCGCTGCTAAATCCTGTATCCACCATACACCTTGGTGGTAGCCAAATAAATTATCAATTTTCCCATAATTATTTGTAAGCCTAATATTATTTTTTCCAAAAATTCTGCCCTTTAATTTGTCACACCATGGGTCAATTTTTTCGTGCCTTGATAAAGCTATATCTAAGGCAGGAGGAATTATGAGGTGTTGTTTAGCTATCTTTTTTAAATCCTTTTGGAAAATATTTTGTTTCCATCTGTTTATAATTTCTATAGGTACATTAATTAAAGAATCTAAATTTTTAATTTCATTGCTTTCAAAATCTCTTGCAATTTGTCTTAATATGGCATTTATAAATTTAACATGGTGAGGGGATTGAATTTTAGCAATTTCTACACTTGCATTAACTGCAGCATAGATAGGAACTCTCATATATAATATTTGGCTAGTCCCAATAATTAAATTTGCCTTAATGATATTTTGTTTCTGTTTAAGAGGCTTTTTTATATACTTTGCTAAATGAAATTGAATTTCACCTAATCTTCTTACTGTTATACCGAGTATAGATTTGTAAAATGTATCTCCATTATCAGATGGTTTGTAGTTGTTGCCATTTAGTATGTTCGCAATTTCTATAATTGCTTGAATTCTTGGATTTTTATTATCAATTAGCATTTGGTATTTGTTTTCTTTGTTTTCTTAAGTTGGTATATGTTTAATACTTTAGTATAAATTTTGAGGCTATTATATGAAAAAACTTAAAATAAGTGATAAGAAGAATCTAAAAAAATATAAAGAGCTTAAAAGAAAAAAAGAAATAGGAGGCCAAAAAGGCCCTGAGCCTACTAGATATGGAGATTGGGAAAAGAACGGCAGAGTAACCGATTTTTAAAATTATTTGTTCATTCTATTATCAAGTAATTCTTTTACAACACTGGGATCAGCAAGAGTGGATATGTCTCCAAGTTGATCATGTTCGTTGGCAGCAATTTTTCTAAGAATTCTACGCATAATTTTTCCAGAGCGAGTCTTAGGTAGACTGGGCGCCCATTGGATAAGATCCGGAGTGGCAATAGGACCTATCTCTTTTCTAACCCCTTTTATCAATTCTTTTTTTAGCTCTTCCGAAGGAATTGTATTATCAGTTAATGTAACATATGCATATATACCCTGACCTTTTATATCATGTGGATATCCAACTACAGCAGATTCTGCGACATTTTTATTTGAAACTAAGGCGCTTTCTACCTCTGCTGTTCCCATTCTATGACCACTAACATTAATGACATCATCTACCCTTCCTGTTATCCACCAATATCCATCTGCATCTCTTTTTGCACCATCGCCAGTAAAGTACACATTATTAAATGTAGAAAAATAAGTTTCAGCAAACCGTTTATGGTCACCGTAAACACTTCGCATTTGTCCCGGCCAAGATGTTTCTAGTACTAAATTTCCTTCAGCTTCTCCTTCAAGCTTATTTCCATCATTATCAACTAAGGCAGGAGAAATGCCAAAGAAAGGTTTAGTTGCGGAACCAGGTTTTAGGTCAATGGCTCCTGGAAGAGGGCTAATTAATATTCCACCAGTTTCTGTTTGCCACCAAGTATCTACGACGGGACATTTTTCAGAGCCTATAACTTTATAATACCAATTCCATGCCTCGGGATTGATTGGTTCTCCTACACTTCCTAAAACTCTAAGACTGTCTCTATTTGTTGACTTAACTGGATCATCTCCTTCTTTCATTAATGCTCTAATAGCCGTTGGCGCTGTATAAAATATATTAACTTTATGTTTGTCAACCACTTGCCAGAATCTTGATGAGTTTGGATAATTAGGTACGCCCTCAAACATTAGAGTTTTAGCCCCATTAGCTAAGGGGCCATAAACAATATAAGAATGACCTGTGACCCAGCCCACATCAGCGGTGCACCAATAAACTTCATTTTCTTTATAATCAAATATATATTTATGTGTAATTGAGGCATAGACAATATATCCTCCAGAAGTATGCAGAACACCTTTAGGCTTTCCTGTAGATCCCGAAGTATATAAAATAAATAGAGGGTCTTCAGCATCCATAATAGCAGGTGCACATTCAGTACTAACTTTTAGCTTTTCTTCATGCCACCACACATCTCTATTAGGAATCATATTTATTGCGTTCCCAGTTCTTTTTATAACTAAAACACTTTTTACATTTTTGCATCTCTTTAGAGCAGCATCCACATTATTTTTTAAAGGTATAATTTTACCAGCTCTATAGCCTTCATCCGCTGTAATAACATAGTCTGATTTACAATCTATAATGCGATCTGCAATACTATCTGGAGAAAACCCTCCAAAGACAACCGAGTGAATAGCACCTACTCTTGCACAGGCTAGCATTGCATATGTAGCTTCAGGTATCATGGGCATATAAATAGTAACTCTATCACCTTTTTCAACACCTTTGCTTTTTAAAACATTAGCCATTAGGCAGACCTCTTTATGTAATTCTTTATATGTAATATGCTTGCTTTCTTGAGGGTCGTCGCCTTCCCATATGATTGCAGTTTTGCTTCCTTTTGTTTCCAAGTGTCTATCTATGCAATTATATGAAACGTTCAATTTACCATTATAAAACCATTTTATTTCTAAGTTATCTTTAGAAAAATTAATTTTTTTAATAGAGTCTTTAGTAAATGGCGTAAACCAATCAATACATTTAGCTTGTTCTCCCCAAAATATTTCAGGGTTTTCAATAGATTGTTTATACAACGCTATATATTTATCTTCATTTATTAGAGCGTTTTCTTTCCATTGGTTTTTAATTTTAATTAATTGATTGTTCATGTTTATACCTCCGCCAATTTAATATTATTATTAGTTAAAGTTCAGACTAATTTCCAGCAATTAAGTAATTATTTATTATTTTAAAAGGAAAAATTGTTAAAAAAGAATTTTTACAAGGTCCTTTCATACACTCCCCTGTTTCCGGGTTAAATTTGGCCCCATGATTAGCACAAAGTAAATCATTATTTTTTGACTGCACTTTTCCTTCTATTAAATCCAAAGTTAAATTAGCATGAGGACAATTATTATACCATATATGAATAGATGTTGTTCCCTTATAAATAATAATGCCAGGCAAGTATTTATTATCACCTTTTATAACCAAAGCTTTTTCTTCTTTTAAATCTTCTACTTTACATAGTTTAGTATTTTTCATAATACCTGTAGCTTCATAAATATTATGCATTTTTTAAAAATAACTTGCGGTCTTAGCCATTTTGCAAATCTCTTTCCAGTGCTCTTTAGAGACAGGAACTACTGAGAGTCTTGCTTGCTTTATAAGGGCTAAATCTGCCAAGTTTTCATTGGACTTTATTTCTGCTAAAGTTACAAATTTTTTAACTTCTTGAACGGCTTCTATTATGACCATTCCAAATATATTTTTTTTGTCAGTTGGGTCAGGCCTGTGTTCCCCTATTATTTTTACTATACCTACAATCTGTTTTTCTTTAACTGAATGATAGAAAAAACCTAAATCTCCCACTTTCATTTTCTTCATATTATTATTGGCTTGATAATTTCTTACTCCATCCCATCCTTCTCCTATTTCCCCTTTATTCACTTGATCTTCCCATGACCATGTTCCAGGTTCTGATTTAAATAACCAATATGCCATAATATATTCCTATTAATTAAAATATTTCTTAATTGACTATAGTCTTATAATTTAACATGTTCCAATAAGTAATTATTTGAAATATAAATTTTATAAAAATAATGAAAGTTTAAATTTTTGAATTTTAATATTAAAAAAAATCAGCTTACAGACCCTTTGTATATAGCTAAAGAATTAATTAAGTTTCCTTCTGAGACCCCAAAAGATGAAGGGGCACTGTTTTTTATAGAACAAATTTTAGAAGTATTAGGTTTTGAGTGCTTTAGAATGCCTTCGGGTGATATTAATGGAATAGGCAAGGAGGCTTTAGTAAATAACCTTTACGCCAAGACGGGTAATGGAAAAAATTTATGTTTTGCAGGACATACAGATGTGGTGCCAGCAGGAGATAAAGAAAATTGGCAATTTCCCCCTTATGCAGCCAAGGTTCATGACGGTTTGTTAATTGGAAGAGGGGCTTCAGATATGAAAGGTTCAATTGCTGCTTTTATTGCAGCTTTTGCAAGGCATCTTAATGATTATAATAAAACTTTCAGTATTAGTTTTTTGCTCACTGGCGACGAAGAAGGTCCTGCAAAACATGGAACTAAATCTATGCTTCCTAAGATTAAAGCAATCGGAGAAACGATAGATCATTGTATTGTAGGTGAACCTACCAATCCTAACAAATTAGGAGAAATGATTAAAATTGGAAGAAGAGGTAGTCTGCACGGCACTTTAATTATAAATGGAAAAGAAGGTCATGTAGCTTACCCTAAAAAAGCATCAAATCCTTTGCCTATAATGTCGAATTTTGTTTCCGTACTATCTAGTTTAAAATTAGATGATGGAAATAAGCATTTTCAATCTTCAAATATGGAATTTATTTCTATTGACACTGGTAATTTAGTTTCAAATGTAATTCCTTCAAAAATAGAAGCAAAATTTAATATACGTTTTAATACTCTTCAATCTGAAGAAAGTTTAGTAGAAAAAATTAAAAACACAATTAAGTCTATATCTTATGATAAGGATAATTTTTCATGGGAATTAAATACTGAACTAAGTGGAAGCCCTTTTATAACTGAACCGGATAATTTTATAGAAATAGTGGCCAGCACTATAAAAGAAAATACAGGAATAGAACCAGAACTTTCTACAAGTGGTGGAACTTCTGATGCCAGGTTTATTAAAGATATTTGCAATGTTGTAGAATTTGGTCTGGTAGGAAAAAATATGCATCAAATAGATGAATCAATATCACTCAATGATTTAGAGTCCTTAACCCAAATTTATTATAACATTATTAAAAAATATCAGGAAAATCAGTATTAATGATACAGTTTGTAAACTTTAGTGCATATTGATAATGAAAAATCAGGCATATTGATTTATGTTATTACATTATTATCCTTTGCAACTATGGAGGCATTGGCTAAATATTTATCAGATACTTTTTCAGTTTCTCAGATAGTTTGGGCTAGATACACTTTTCATTTTGCTATAATTTTTATTATAGTAATATTTTTAGAACTAATTGGCTATAAATCTGGTATTAAATTTCCTAAGTTAGTCAAAGTACAAATATTACGCTCAATAGCGCTGTTGCTTATGACATATTGTTTTTTTACATCACTGTCTAGGCTTTCTCTTGCAGAGGCTACAATTATATTATTTTTTTCTCCATTAATAACTACGATGCTATCGCCTTTAATATTAAAAGAAAAAGTTAATTATTCTACCTGGCTCGCTGTAATAGTAGGCTTTATAGGTATGATTATAGTTATTAACCCTAATAATATTATAGGTTCAACAAAAATAGATATGTATTGGTTGTCAGGAATACTATATGGGATTGCTGGGGCCTTATTTTATTCTTTATATCAAATTGGGACTAGAATTTTAGCGCCTGTTGAACCAGCTATAACTAGTTTGTTGTTTTCTGGAGCCGCAGGATTATTGGGTACTACATTTTTAGTTTTAATAAATTATGACCCTGCCTCAGGAATGCAAGCTTGGAAAGCACCCAACTCTTCTGAATGGAGCTTTTTAATAATTGTTGGCTTATTTGGCGCAATAGGACAATTTTTAATATTAGGAGCTTATGCTAAAGCTAAAGCTATTACTTTGGCCCCGATAAGCTATACTCATATAATCTGGGCAACTTTATTTGGATATTTTTTCTTTTTCTCTATTCCAAGCTTGCAAACTTTTTTAGGGGCCTTATTAATAGTAGCCTCTGGAATATACACCTTTAAAAAAACCGCCTAAAAATTATTTCTAATAAATAACTTGCTCTAAAACTAATGCGTGAGGAGGAGCAGTGACGCCCGCATAATTTCTTTTATGAGATTTAAGTGCCATTAAAATATCTTTCTCTGTTTTTTTATTTAAACCAATTTCAACTAATGTTCCTGTTATAATTCTGACTTGATTCATTAAAAAAGACTTCGCTTCCACGTATATTTCTATTAATTCTTTGTTTTTGATTATATGAATACTGTCTATTGTTTTTATTGGTGATTTAGCTTGGCATTCAATGGATCTAAAGGCAGAGAAGTCATGTTTTCCAATAAGTAAAGTAGAGGCTTTTTGCATTAATTGAAGATTTAAAGTTAGAGGTACTCTCCAAGTTTTATCTTTTAATAATGGAGAAGCGGTTCTTTTGTTTAAAATAGTATATTTATATTTTCTTCCTTTAGCTGAAAAACGGGCATGAAATTTTTCTTCTACTTTATGCGTTTCAATTATAGAAATTTCATTTTTACATATTCGTGATAAATAAAAATTTAAACCCATTGTTAATTTTCCGAGCTTACCATTTTGGTCCTCCAATGAATCTTTATTTAGGTCGAAGTGTGCTACTTGCCCTGAAGCATGTACCCCAGTATCTGTCCTTCCTGCGCCGAATATAGAAATTTTTTTTCCACAGAACTTGTACAGACTTTTTTCAATTGTCCCTTGAACTGTTAATAAATTTTTTTGATTTTGCCAACCACAAAAATTTTTACCATCATACTCTATTGTTACTTTATACCTTGTCATGGTGCCTAAATTTCTTTTGCAATTTTTCTTAATTGAAATTTTTGAATTTTCCCTGTTGAAGTTTTAGGAATAATTTGAAAAATAATGTTTTTTGGACATTTAAAACTAGCTAAATTTAATTTACAAAATTCAATTATTTCTTTCTCTGTTGCCTTCTCACTATCTTTTAGTTCAACAAAGGCACATGGGGTTTCTCCCCACTTACCACTTGGTTTCGCAACTACTGCAGCAGCTAAAACTTTCGTATTTTTATATAAGACTTCTTCAATTTCAATTGAAGAAATATTTTCCCCTCCAGAAATTATGATATCTTTTGAACGGTCTTTTAACTCTATATAACCATCTTTGTGCATGATTCCTAAATCGCCAGTATGAAACCAGCCACCAGAAAAAGATTCTTTCGTTGCTTTTTTATTATTATGATACCCCTTCATAACCATATTACCTCTCATCATTACTTCACCTAGAGTTTTTCCATCTTTAGGAACAGCCTTCATGCTTTCGGGGTCTCGAATTGAAAGCCCTTCTAGTGTAGGGTACTGAACGCCTTGTCT
>DQLC01000029.1 GCA_015660425.1 Alphaproteobacteria bacterium | reverse complement strand
ATGTACAATGATGAGTTTCTTGCAACTGAAATTGGACAAGCGGGAACACAATTTGATGGCTTAGGCCATATTGGTGTACAAGTTGGTGCTGACGGTGATCTAAATGAAATGAGATGGTATAATGGTTTTAATATGGGTGAAATGGGCTCAGGTTATGGCCTTAAAAAACTTGGATTAGAACATCTTCATCCAATTATAGCTAGAGGTATTTTATTAGATATTGCTGCTGTTAGAGGTGTTGAAGTCATGGAAGTAGGTGACGTAATTTCTATGGCAGATGTGAAAGGGGCACTTAAAAAACAAGGGATGTCTGATTATAAAATGATGCCAGGCGATGCAATATTATTCCACACGGGTTGGGATCAATATTGGATTGTTGACAATGCTAAATATAATAGCGGATGTCCAGGAATAGGCATGGAAGTAGCGCGTTGGATTTCTGGCGGACAAGCAGGAGTAACTGGCTTTGATACATGGCCAGGAGACGCTGTACCTAATCCAGATCCAGATTGTGCTTTCTGTGTTCACCAATATTTACAAACTCGTCATGGTATAATTAACCAAGAAAACTTAAACACAAGTAAACTAGTTGATGCGGGTGTTTATGAGTTTGCTTATATATATAACCCAGTGCCAATCGTAGGTGCGACAGGTTCTATTGGCCACCCAACAGCTATTTGGTAGCCAATAATTTATAAGTTTCGGCTTATTAAATAATTAAAAGGAGCATAAAATTATGCTCCTTTTTTTTAATCATAAATTAGAAAGTTTTTATTTATATTCTTTCTTTTGATGATATATAGTTTTAAACATTAATCTTTTTTTACGAGTTTAAGGTAAAAAGATGGGATGCAATATGAAAAATATATTAAATGTTAGTGATTTACAAAATATTGCACGAAAGCGCGTTCCAAAAATGTTTTATGATTATGCCGACTCAGGTTCGTGGAGAGAAGAAACATATGCAGCCAACCAAAATGATTTTAGTCATATTAAATTTAAGCAAAGAGTAGGGGTAAATATAGACAAGAGATCTCTAGAAAAAAAATTTATGGGCGAAAAAGTTTCTATTCCCGTCGCTTTAGCGCCTGTCGGATTATGTGGAATGCAACATCGTGATGGGGAAATATTAGCTGCACAGGCAAGTGAAGAGTTTGGCATTCCCTTTACTCTTTCTACCATGAGCATTTGTTCTATTGAGGATGTAGCAGAAAACACAAAAAACTCTTTCTGGTTTCAACTATATGTTATGAGGGATAAAGAGTTTATTACTCGATTATTGGCTCGCGCACAAGATGCGGGTTGTAAAGTGTTACAGATTACTATGGATTTAAATATAATAGGGCAACGGCATGCAGATGTTAGAAATGGCTTATCAGCGCCACCGAGATTAACCCTTTCCCATATTAAACAAGTTCTATCACGCCCAACTTGGGCTTTAGGGATGCTAAGAGCAAAAAGACATGTTTTTGGAAACGTAATAGGGCATGCAAAAGGCGTAACAGATAATGCTTCTCTTTGGTCTTGGGTTGCAGAACAGTTTGACGCAAGTTTTTCATGGAAAGATTTAGATTGGATTAGAAACCAATGGAAAGGCAAGATCATCTTAAAAGGGATAATGGACCCTGAAGATGCTTTAAGGGCTTCTAAACTTGGCTATGAGGGAATTGTCGTTTCTAATCATGGCGGGCGCCAGCTGGACGGAGCTCCGGCTACTATTTCTGTGCTTCCATACATAATAGATAAAGTTGGAAATGAAATGGAGATTTATATGGATGGCGGAGTGAGGTCCGGACAAGATATATGTAAAGCATTATGTTTAGGTGCGCAGGGTGTTTTAATAGGGAGACCCTTCTTATATGGTTTAGGAGCGTATGGGAAAAAGGGAGTAACACGCTGTTTAGAAATTATGAGAGATTCATTAGATGAAACCTTGGGTCTTTTAGGAGAAACAGATGTATGTGATTTAGGGCGTAATAATATTTATTATAAAAACTATAAAGAATTTTTTTTGGAGTAACGTTTTTTATAGAGTATCCTTACTTAAAAGGATATAAACATTTTTTTACAACATAATAGAAGCTAACTTAAAGTAATTTGCCATGTCTCATAAAGATAAAATAAATAAAACTGTTAATAAAGATAACGAATTATGGAATCTAGTTACTAAAAAAGATAAAAAATATGAGAAAGCAAATAGAGTTGTTTCTAAAAAGTTAGAATCTAATAAAAACATTTTCATAATTAAAGAGCCTGCTGAGCCAAAACTAATTAATAAGAAAGTTATTAAAAATAATTTTAGTAGAGAGGAGCCTATTATTAAAAATAATAATATAAATAATCAAGATTTAGATCCTCAAAAAACTCCAAGCGGAATCTCTGCAAGCCAGGCAGATAAACTGAAAAAAGGAAAAATTAGACCAGAAAAAATTTTTGATTTACATGGGTACACACAATTTAGAGCACATAATTATATAAATGAAGAGCTGTTAAAATGTTATAATAAAAACATACGCAGCATTTTAATAATTACGGGAAAAAAGTTTGGTAAGTCGGGAGCAGAAGGAGTCTTAAAAAAAGAAGTACCTAGATGGTTAAATCTTTTTCCATTAAGAGATATTATTTTAATGACTTCATGGGCGACGCCGAGAGATGGTGGAGAGGGAGCTTTATATGTCTTATTAAGAAGGTCAAGAGAAATTTAAAATAAGAATTAATTATGATTATGTGAAGATATTATTATATTATATAAAGCATCTTTATGATTATATAGGAAGATATTATGCGTATAGCAAAAGCAGTAAGAAAAACAAAGGAAACAAAAATTTCCTCTAATGTAAATTTAGATGGTGCAGGTAATTCTAATATTCAAACGGGAATAGGTTTTCTTGATCATATGGTAGAACAAATATCTCGCCATGGTTTAATTGATATCAATTTAAAAGCTAAGGGAGATTTACATATAGACGACCATCACACCACTGAAGATTCTGGTTATGTGTTAGGTGAGGCTATTTCAAAAGCGTTAGGAGAAAGAAAAGGCATAAATAGATATGGAAATGCACACATACCTATGGACGAGACATTAACAAGGGTTGTTATTGATTTATCGGGCAGGCCCTATTTGGTCTGGAAAGTTGCTTTTACTCAGAAACGACTTGGTGAAATGGACACAGAGCTCTTTAAAGAATGGTTTCAAGCATTTGCACAAGCAATAGGGGCGAATATTCACGTAGAGAATCTTTATGGCACAAACAATCACCATATAATTGAATCTTGTTATAAGGGGTTAGCGAGGTCTTTAAAGGAGGCAGTTAGACTTATCCCAAGAATTACTGACAAAGTGCCTTCTACAAAGGGCGTTTTAAGACAAGACGGTTAATAAGAAAGATTATTAAATAATGCGGGTAGGAATAATAGATTATGGTTCGGGTAATATTCGTTCTGTTTTTAAGTCTTTTGAAAAAGCATCATCATTATTAGATAAAAACATACAAATTGTAATTATTGATAATGTAGAAGAATTGAAAGGGATCGATAAAATAGTTCTTCCAGGTGTTGGGGCTTTTTCTGATTGCATGCAAGGCCTAGAAAACATTAATGGTTTAGTCGATTTGTTATATAAAATGGTTATTGAACAATCAAAAGCTTTCTTAGGGATCTGCGTAGGAATGCAATTATTAGCAAATTTTAGTAAAGAATATGGGCATACAGAGGGGCTTGGCTGGATAGAGGGAGAAGTCTCCGCTATAGAAAAAATTGGCCCAGAAATGAAAGTTCCTCATATGGGGTGGAACTCTATAAATTTTGATAAAAAACACCCTATTTTTAATAGAATACAAAAAGAGGAGGATTTTTATTTTGCCCATTCATATGAGTTTAATGTAAAAAATAATAATTTTGTGCTTGCAAAAACATATTATGGAAGCGATATAACGGCTGTAGTTTTAAAAAATAATATAATTGGCACACAGTTTCATCCAGAAAAAAGTCAAGCAACTGGAGTTCAATTTATAAAAAACTTTTTAGAGTGGGCACCATGACAGAAAAAAACACAAAACTATCAGTAGATTTGATAAAAAAATTTAGTGCAGGAGAATTGCAGGAGCTATGTAAGGCTACGGAAGAGGCAATAACAGCCGGCATAGGGTTCAGTTGGATCAAGCCTCCACCAAGACAAAACTTAGAAAATTATTGGAAAGGCGTTCTTGCAATGCCACAAAGGAATCTTTTTATTGGCAGTTTTGAGGGAGCTGTAGCTGCCTCTCTCCAACTTGTTTTTCCTAATAGAAGCAATGAAGCCTCATCATTTTCTGCTAGTATCGACACACATTTTGTTTCGCCATGGGCCAGAGGGCATGGCTTAGCAAGAAGGTTATTAGAAGCCGGAGAAGATTTAGCTTTTAAAAGTGGGTTTAGTCAAATACTATTAGAGGTCAGAGAAACTCAAGAACGAGCAATAAGCTTATACGAATCTGCAGAATATAATAAATGGGGGACTCTTCCTGCTTATCATATAGTAAACAAAAAAGTTGTTTCTGGTAGTTTTTACTATAAACGCTTAGAATCTAAAAAATAATTACATATGATTTTTTTTCCAGCCATAGATCTAAAAGATGGGCAATGTGTAAGGTTAGAAAAAGGAGATATGGACAAAGCTACAATATTTGATTCTGATCCGGCATCAAGAGCTAAATCTTTTTTAAAAGCAGGGTGCTCTTGGCTTCATTTAGTGGATTTGAATGGAGCTTTAGAAGGAAAGCCTATAAACCAAAAGGCTGTAGAAAAAATAATAAAAAATGTAAAAATAAATATTCAACTTGGAGGTGGTATTAGAAGTTTTGAAACCATAGATTTATGGCTTAATACGGGTATTAATAGAGTGATTTTAGGAACTATGGCTTTGACTAATCCGGATTTTGTTATTAAAGCTTGTAAAAAATACCCAGGTAAAATAGCAGTTGGTATTGATGCAAGAGATGGAATGGTTGCCGTAGAAGGATGGGTTAAGCAGACAAAAATTAATGCTTTAGAATTAGCAAAAAAATTTGAAGATGTAGGAGTTTCTGCAATAATTTATACAGACATTAATAGAGATGGGATTTTAACTGGGCCTGCTATTAAAGAGACGGTAGAATTAGCAGATAGGATTAATATACCAGTTATCGTTTCAGGAGGAGTATCCTCAATAGATGATGTTAAAGAAATAAAAAACAAAGATTGTTCTGGCATAATCGGGATAATAAGCGGGCGAGCTATTTATGAGCATCGTTTAGATGTTTATGAGTGTAATAAAATACTAGGGAAATAATGTTAAAAACAAGAATTATTCCATGTTTAGATGTTAAAGAGGGTCGAGTAGTAAAAGGTATAAATTTTGTAGATTTAAAAGATGCTGGTGACCCTGTCGAACAAGCAAAAGTATATGATTTTCAGGGAGCTGATGAGCTGTGTTTTTTAGATATCACGGCCAGTTCAGACGAAAGAAATATTTTATTAGATATTGTTAATAGAACTGCTGACCAGTGTTTTATGCCTCTAACTGTTGGTGGAGGAGTGAGAAGTTTAACCGATATTAGAAATCTGTTGTTAGCCGGCGCTGATAAAGTAGGAATTAATACAAGCGCTATAAATAATCCTAGCATAGTAGAAGAGGGTGCAAATAAATTTGGATCGCAATGCATAGTAGTAGCAATAGATGCAAAGAAAAATAAAGATAGTTGGACGATCTATACGCATGGAGGAAGAAAAGAAACAGGGATAGACGCTATTGAATGGGCACAGTTTGTAGCAGAGAAAGGAGCTGGAGAACTCTTAGTAACCTCAATGGATAGAGATGGGACAGGCAAAGGCTTTGATCTAGATTTATTAAAAGCTATTACTAGCAAGGTTTCAGTCCCAGTTATAGCATCAGGTGGCGTAGGGTCTCTTGAACATTTGGTTCAAGGGGTTAAGGAAGGTGGTGCTAATGCAGTTTTGGCCGCATCGATTTTTCACTTTGGTAAATTCAAAATAAAAGATGCAAGAAAAGCAATGACAGAAGCGGGCCTTAATACTAGATTATAAGCAATGAATAAAAATATTATTAAATATTTAACTTATAGTTTTGGATAATTATATGAATAATGCACAATCATTTAAAAATTTAGAAGCACTATGGGAAATAATAGAAGAAAGAGCATTAAGCTCTTCGCCAAAAGATTCCTATGTAGCCTTTTTGCTATCTAAGGGAGTAAAAGAGTGTTCTAAAAAAATAAGTGAAGAGGCAATAGAAACTGCTCTTGCTGCAATAAGTATGGATAAAACAGAAACCATTAAAGAATCAGCAGATTTATTATTTCATCTTTTTGTAATGTGGAAATCTTTAAATATTAAACCATTAGAAATAATGAAAGAACTTAAAGATAGAGAAGCAATGTCAGGTCATGATGAAAAACGTAGTAGAAAAAATAAATAGGTTTTTTTTATGAGTTCAACATATGACAGCAATAATATATTCTTTAAGATAATACGTGGAGAAATCCCATGTGATAAAGTCTTAGAATCTGAGCATTCATTGGCTTTTAGAGATATAAACCCGCGCGCTAAAGTGCATGTTCTAGTAATACCAAAAAAACCTTATATAAACTTAAATGATTTTGTATTGTATGCAGAAGATCTGGAAAAAATAGATATTTTTAATTGTATATCCCAAGTAGTAAAACAAGAAAAAGTTACAGATAGTGGGTATAGAGTTTTAACAAATATAGGCTATGATGGACATCAAGAAGTTCAACATTTGCATTTTCATATTTTAGGCGGGCAGCCTTTAGGAGGATTTATAAAAAAATTAGTAATAAATTAAATATAATTTTCTACAGCTTCCCAAAATTTAGAACTTAAATTAGTACTATTAAACTTTGATATTTCTTGAATGCCTGTGGGGGAAGTCACATTTATTTCTGTTAAATGCCCACCTATGATATCTAATCCAACTAAAATTAGCTCTCTATTTTTTAACTCTGAACTTAAAGCTTCACATATCTCCATTTCTTTTTTAGACAGTATTTTTTTTTCAGCTATCCCTCCCACGTGTAAATTAGATCGTGCTTCACCTTTAGGGGGCACTCTGTTTACAGCTCCTACAACTTCTCCATTTATCATAATTACTCTACAGTCGCCTTTTCTTACTTCTGGTAAGTAGCGTTGAATTATTAATGGCTCATTTGAAATATCAAAAAACATTTCTAATAAGGATGAGAGATTAGGGTCATCTTCTCTTATGTGAAATATTTGTTTCCCTCCATTTCCATATAGTGGTTTAACAATTATCTCTTTAAACTCTTTTCTAAATTTATTAATCTCTGCTAAGTCTCTAGTAATTAAAGTATCTGGAATAAACTCTTTAAATTTATTAACAAATAGTTTTTCTGGGGCATTTCTAACTTCGAAAGGATTATTAACTACAAATGTTTTAGGATGAAGAGTTTCTAGAATATGGGTATTAGTTATATACGTCATGTCAAAAGGAGGGTCTTGCCTTAGTAAGATTACATCTTCTTCAGATAAATCTTTTATTATTTCTTCAGAAAGCAAAACATGATCATTAATTGTATCTCTTATTTTGAGAATATTTTGTCCCTTAGCGGTAACTTTCCCATTATAATAAGAGAGGCTTTTAGGGTTATAATAAAATAATTCATGGCCTCTTTTATGCGCTTCTAAAGCTAAGGCAAAAGTTGTATCAGCTTTTATATCTACTAGTTGAATAGGGTCCATTTGAACGGAAATTTTTGACATATTAGTTCTACATTCTCTTTTTATCATTTTTAAGAATGATATGACTGATAACTTTTCTGACGCCTTTAATGGTTCTTGCATGATAAATAACTTGATTTAATTCATCGTCATTTTTTGCAATACCTATTAAAAATATTACTTGCTTAGAAACGGAGTGGCTAAAGTTTATGTCCGAGATGTCTACATCGCCAATTAATAGGCCAGATAAAGAGAGAGAAATTCTTACATCCTTAGCTTCACTTACTAAAGTTGTTTTTCCCCCTATGGTCAATTCATTTAAAACAGCTTTTATTTTAGGAGAGACTTCCCAAGAAATTTTAGTAGCCAAGTCTCTTACTTCTTGAGATTCTACGTTGCCAATTAGCATTATTCTCTGTTCTATTATTATAACATCTACATAAGCAAAAAGTTTATCCTTGCTCGCTTCAAATAATTTTTTTTGTAGTTGTAATTCTAATTTAAGGTCTATAGCAGAATCCTTTAGAGATCTTTCTTGCACCGTTGCTATGCCTACAGTAGCTACTCCTCCAATTACAGCACTAACACAACCAGATAGATAAATTAAAATAAGAAATAGTGAAAAATAGTTATTAAATTTTTTAAGCATTTATATTCCTTTTAATTATTAATTACTGGCATTATTTATGCTTAGTGCCAGTTTATAGATATAATCACTTTTAATGAAAGTTTTTTTTGCAATTTCTTTAGAAGCTTTAGAAATTCCTAAATTAGGCAATTTTTCTTTTAGCATGTCTCGAATTTGATCATCTGTATATTTTGGTTTATT
>DQLC01000002.1 GCA_015660425.1 Alphaproteobacteria bacterium | reverse complement strand
TTAGTTTTAATGCGGTAAATCCGTTATATAAAGGTGTGCAGTGGAACATAAGCTTAGATAAAATAAGAATTATTGTATATGAATATGCTGCTATTGTACATAATTGGCTTGTGGGTAGAATTTGATAGTTGTTGTTACTGGAGGGACTGGTTTTTTTGGTAGTCATCTTATAAGGGGGCTTCTTGATAATGGACATCACGTTATTTTATTAAAAAGAAGCACTTCTAATGTTTGGCGTATTAGCGAGTTTATATCTCAGATAGATATATTTGATTTAGATATATCACCCCTTAGTTCGCTATACGATAAGTATCCTAAAATTGACGCTTGTATTCATACAGCAACGGACTATGGACTTTATAAAGGAAGTTTAAATAATATTTTTTATACCAATGTCTCTCTTCCATTTAGTCTACTAACCTCTATGCATAACTCTAGATGTGATTTATTTATAAATACAGACACTTTTTATACGTTATCAAATAATAAAAATAATTATTTTCACATGAGGGATTACATCATTTCCAAGCAATATATTAAGGAATTGGGTACAAGCTTTTCCGCGCTTAAGAAAATTAAATTTATAAATATGCGACTATTTCATTTGTACGGCACTATGGATAACGAAAAAAAATTTTCCGTTAGTATGATTGATAAACTAACGAAAGGTATAGATATTGAATTAACTGATGGACTTCAATGCCGAGATTTTATTTACGTTAAAGATGCGGTGAAAGCATTTATTGTAGTATTAGAAGCTAAAATAAATCAAAATGAACAATATGATGTAGGTACTGGAAAATTAATATCAATTCGTGAATTCGTTGAGACTTTAAAGATAAAAACTAAATCTAATTCAAAATTATTATTTGGGTTAATAGAAACACGTGGTAACGAGTCTGAAGTGTCAAATATTTCTGCCAATGTTCATAAATTGAATAAATTAGGCTGGTTTCCAAAAGTTTCTTTGGAGAAAGGTATTGAGTTAATAGTGGATTATTCAATGCGCCATCTCAACAAATAAAATAAAAAAACAATGACAAAAAAATTGATAACAATTATTGTTCCGGTTCTTAATGAAGAAGATAATATCCTTTTGTTTTATGACGCTGTAACAAGTGTTATAAATAAGTTAGATAATGATTTTGAAATAGTTTTTACTGACAATCATAGTGAAGATGAGACGTTCTCCATATTGAAAGATTTAAGTGTAAGAGACAAGAGAATTAAAGTGTACCGTTTCTCGCGTAATTTTGGTTACCAGCATTCAATTTTAGAAGGGTACAAAAAATCTAAAGGTGACGCGGTGATTCAGATTGATTGCGACCTGGAGGATCCTCCTGCATTAATTTCAACATTTCTTAATTTATGGAGTGAAGGATATCAGGTTGTTTATGGAGTAAGGAAAATGCGGCATGAAAACTTTTTTTTGAAAAAGGTCAGGTATTTTTTTTATAGATTGGTAAATTTACTTAGCGAACACGAGCTACCCGTGGACGCAGGTGATTTTCGTTTGGTTGACCGAAAAATTGTAGACCTTTTAAAAAATACAAATGATGCACAACCGTATCTGAGAGGCTCTATAGCATTGATGGGATTCAATCAAATTGGGGTTGAGTACGATAGAAAGGAGCGACTATACGGCCATTCAAAGTTCTCAATACCTATTTTGTTTAATTTAGCAATTGATGCGATTTTAAATCATTCAACCAGGCCCTTGAGGGTGGCTTCATTTGTCGGGGTGTTGGTAGGGTTTGTAGCCTTTATTGGTACTATAGTATATTTTTTAGGGAAGTTATTTTATGGAATGGAATGGCCTGCTGGTTATGCCACTATAGTAATATTACTACTAGCTGGACTGTCTTTGAATGCGATATTTTTGGGAATTATTGGAGAATATGTTGGAAAAATTTATAAACAAGTACGATTTAAAGAGGGGGTTATTATTGAAAAATTCATAGATAATGACCAATTAAAGTAGTATTTACGAAAATTTATGAAATTAGTAATGCTGAAAAATCAGACTATATATCTGTTATTCGGCCTTTTATTAGTATTAATTTATTTAATACTTGGAAGTGGTCTGCATGGTGATGACTATGTTGTAATATCCAATTTTAGAAGTTCTAATTTTGGTGATTTTATAACTATAAATGTTGAAAAAATAATGAAATTCAACATTGCTACTTATTATAGCTTTTGGTTTTTTTATTTTTCGCTCGGAGAAGATCATCAGTGGGTGTATGATTCGATAAAAATTGTTTCACATGCTATTAGTTTTTTTCTAGTTTATAAGTTTTCTACAGACTACCTTCCTAAAGATAGAGCCGTTCTTGTTTCTCTAATATTTATTTTGTACCCGTTACATGATACAACGGCATACTGGTACATGACAGCACCTTATATCTTGATACCGTCTACTATCTTATATGCTCACCATCTAATTAGAAACAATAAGAGTGCATTAGGTTTTTTTGTATCTATGTTAGGCGCCTTCTCGTACTATATTAGCCCTCCGTATATTTTTGGATTATCTGTGATATTTTTGTTTGAAAAGAATTTTAAGAAGGCAATTATATTTGTTACTCCTGGAGTCCTATATGTTGCATATTATTTTTGGATCAAGCTCCAT
>DQLC01000091.1 GCA_015660425.1 Alphaproteobacteria bacterium | reverse complement strand
GATGCTTTAATTAATTCTATTGCTTCTTGATTTAATGATTTTTCTAAACTTAATTCATAAGCACTATTGATATTATTTTTCATAGCTTTTAATGCTAAAGGTGAAAAAGAACTAAGCAAATTAGCGTATTCTAAAGTAGATTTTAATAGATTATCTCCTTCAATAATATTATCAAATAAACCTATATTTAGCCCTTCTCTTGCTAATATTTTTTTATTGCTAAACATCATATCTTTAGCTTTAGATATACCTATTATTCTTGGGAGAAGCCAAGACATGCCATAGTCGCCTGTTAAAGCTATTCTTCCATAACCTGCAATAGCAAAAGCATTTTCATTAGTAAATCTAAAATCACATGTGAGAGCTATAGATAATCCTGCACCTGCAGCTGCGCCGGGTAGAGCTGCAATTGTAGGTTTTGAAAAATTATATAGAGCATGGGTTAGTGTCATCTGTTTCATTTGTAAATTTTTAATGACTTCTTCTTCAGATACTTTATTAGTCCAGTCATCCTTATTACTAGATGAATTCATAGATTTTATATCGCCACCTGCACAAAAGGCATCACCAGCACCTGTAATAATAAGACTATTAACTCTATCGTCTAAATTTAAGTTAGCTATTTGTTTTCTTAAGGCTGGAGTAAGTTCATCGGACAAGGCATTTTTAGATTCTGGTCTATTTAATGTTATTATTCCTATGTTGCCATGAATATGAGATAGTAATTGTCTAGTTCCTGTTTCTAATTCTATAATATTTTTCATAATTCACAACCATATTTATTAACTTTTAGTAACGGCTATGATCATTCTTTTACATGTTTTATGCAAGAATAAATTTATATTTTGTTAATTTGTGTTATTATATATAATACAGATTGCTAGTATTATTTTTATAGGAGTTAAGAGCATGTTTGATAATGTACAAATAAATATACCAGGAGGACTTGATTTTGAAGTGCCTAAAATGGTTAAAGTAAAACAAAATTTTGAGAATCATAAAATTGATGATGTGGCTCTAGCAGTAAAAAATGAAATTAATAAACCAGCAATCATTAATTCTATAAAAGCGGGCGCATCTATAGCAATTGGAGTTGGAAGTAGAGGAGTTGCAAATATAGATATTGCAGTAAAATCTCTTGTTTCATGCCTAAAAGAATTAGGAGCTAAACCTTTTATATTTCCTGCAATGGGTAGTCATGGAGGAGGTACTGTTGAAAATCAAACGGCTCTGCTAGCAGGGTATGGAGTGACTGAAGAAAAAGTAGGAGCTGAAGTAAGGGCTACTATGGACACGGTAGTTCCAGTTGTATTAGAAGATGGCACAAAGGTTCATATGGATAAATTTGCTTATGAAGCAGATGGAGTTATTTTAATCAACAGAGTAAAACCTCATACTAACTTTCGTGGTTCTATAGAAAGTGGCGTCGTAAAGATGATGACCATAGGTATGGGAAAAATAAATGGGGCAAGTGAGTTGCATGGGTCATATCCTATGAGCATTTTTGGAACAAAGTTACCAAATGCTGCAAAACATTTGCTTCAAAAAATTAACTTTTTATTCGGTGTAGGACTTGTTGAGGATGCTTATGATAATACAGCAATTATAGAAGCTATTCCAGCAGAGAAGCTTTTTGAAAAAGAAGCAAATTTACAAACTATGGCAAAAAAACTAATGGGAAAAATATGCTTTGATCAAATAGATGTTTTAATTATAGATGAAATTGGTAAGGAAATTAGTGGGGGTGGATGTGACCCAAATATTACTGGTAATAAAAACGAGCCAGGTTTTGAAAAACCTAATGTATCTAAATTAGTTCTATTAGATTTAACGGACAAAACTAAAGGAAATGCAACAGGTTTTGCGTCTGCAGATGTTATTACTAAAAAGTTATTTGATAAAATTGATTTTCCTACAACTTATGCAAATGTGGTCGCTAGCTCTAAATTAGAAGGGGGTAAAATTCCTATCCCCATGGCGGACGGGGATAAAGCTGTTAGGTTAGCACTTAAAACTTTAAATGGTATAGATCCAGTAAATGCACGAGTGGTAAGAATAAAAAATACTTTAAAATTGGCAGAAATATATGTATCGGAAGCCATGTTAGATGACGTTAATAAAAACTCTATGTTAGAAGTTATTTCTTCGGCAGCTGAGATGTCATTTAATTCTTCTCAATTTTAAAATATTAATTTTATAACATAATGAGTAGAGATGTATTTAATTTTTATTACTCTTTTAGAGTAAGATATTCTGAAGTAGATGCTCAGGGAATCGTTTTTAACGCCCATTACTTAACATATTTTGATACAGCAATGACAGAATATATGAGGCATATTAAACATGATTACGTCAATGAAGTTAAAGATAAAAATGAGGATTTTCATACCGTAAAAACTTTAGTTGAATATAAAGCGCCTATACATTTTGATGAAATCGTTGATGTTTGCCTAAGAGTTAAAAAAATAGGTACTACGAGTTTAACTTTTTATATAGAAATTCATCCTCACAAAAAAGATAATATATTGGCTACTGGAGAGGTTGTTTGGGTTAACGCAAATCAAGTAACGCATAAAGCTGCTGCTCTATCTAAAGAAATAATAAATAAAATAGAGCTTCTAGAAAATTAATTATTAAGATTTAAATTTTTTTATGGTCTCTCTTGCTATAATTAATTGTTGTATTTGACTAGTACCTTCATAAATACGAAATAATCTGGCATCACGATATAATCGTTCAACTGGATATTCAGCCATGTATCCAGCTCCACCATGTATTTGAACAGCTCTATCAGCAACTTTTCCTAAAATTTCCGATGAAAATAGTTTAGCGCAGGAAGATTCTAAAGTGACAATATTGCCATTGTCTCTCATTATTGCAGTATTTAAAACAAGATTTTTTGCTGCTAAAATTTCAGCTTTGCTATCTGCTATCATAGCTTGAACTAATTGAAAATTAGATATTTCTTCACCAAATTGTTTTCTATTTGTAGAAAATTTTAAAGATTCATATAACAATCTTTCAGATAATCCAACGCATATTCCTGATATATGAAGTCTTCCTTTATCAAGTACTTTCATAGCGGTAGTAAAACCTATGCCTTCTTTACCTCCTAAAAGAGAATCTTGTGATACTTCACAATTATCAAATATTACATCGGCTGTTAAGGCGCCTCTTTGCCCCATTTTTTTATCAGGTTTTCCAATGGTTATGCCTGGAGAATTAGAATCAATTAAGAAACATGAAATTGAAGATGCTTTTTTTTCAGGTTTAGTCTTAGCCATAACAGAAAACACTCCTGCAATAGGAGCATTTGTAATATATCTTTTTGTTCCGTTAATAATATATTTATTTCCAAATTTTTTTGCCGTAGTTTTTATGGATATAGCATCAGAACCGGCATCAGGTTCAGTTAAAGCAAAAGATCCTATTAATTCTCCAGTAGCAAATTTTGGAAGGTATTTTTTTTTTTGACCTTCTGTTCCTGACATAACTATAGTTTGTGATCCAATACCTATATTTGTGCCAGCTATGGAACGAAATGCTGGAGATGCTCTTCCTAACTCAAAAGTCAGTTTAACTTCTTCCTCCATAGATAGGTTTGAACCTCCATATTCAGTAGGAATAGAAATGCCAAATAAGCCTAATTTCTTCATTTCGTCTACAATATCTTGAGGTATTTTATTACTTTCAGAAACTTCTTCTTCTCGAGGTATAAGTTTGTTATCTACAAATTTTTTAATTGTGTCTAAAAATATAGAGAAAGATTCTTTATCTAATGACATGATATTCCTTTTAGTTTTCTATTGATTATCTAAGAATTTAAATACTTCGGACTGTGAAGTAAATTTTAATCTAGGTGATGTGTTATTAGCTCTATTTATTTCTTCTTCATTTATTAATGTCCATTGGTCTTTAGAAATATACCTTTTCTTTAATTTGTTTAATAATTCCTTTAAACCAATTCTTCCAAGACTGTTTTTAGGTTCAATATTACTCGCAATATGCTTGGCTACTTTTGCACCATCATGTTTGTTGGTTCCTATTACACCGCTTGGTCCTCTAGATACCCAACCTGCAGCATATAAACGCTCTTTTATTACATGATCATTATGAATTATCATACCAGAAGAATCAGTTTCAATTCCCAGAATTT
>DQLC01000059.1 GCA_015660425.1 Alphaproteobacteria bacterium | reverse complement strand
CGTTACATTAATGCATAGAATGGAAAAACCTATAGTTGTGGCAATTAATGGAACAGCTGCAGGAGGTGGTTTAAGTCTGGCTTTGTCGGGAGATATTATTATTTCTGCAGATACAGCAAAATTTTCTGCTGCATATACTGCTGCAGGACTTTCACCAGATGGTTCTATGACATATATTATGCCAAGATTAATAGGATTAAAAAAAACAAAAGAACTTATGATTACCAATAGAAGGTTTACAGCAAATGAAGCTTTAGATATGGGATTGATTGACCAAGTAGTAAAACATGAAGATTTAGAGAAGACTGCCATGGATATGGCTATTAGCCTATCAAAAGGAGCAACTAAAGCTTATGGGGCTGTTAAAACTCTATTAGCGGACACTTTTTCATCATCATTAGAGAGTCATTTAGAACAAGAAGCTCGTTCATTAAATATTAGAGCGCAAGGCCATGACGGTAAGGAGGGTGTAAAAGCCTTTGTTGAAAAGAGAAAACCAGATTTTAAAGGTTATTAGAAATTTTGAGGAATAAAGTATGAATACAAAAGAACTTTTAAAGGCAAAAGTATTAATCAATAATAAAGAAATGGCATATGTGGATATTGGCTCGGGTGAAACTATGTTATTTCTTCATGGTAATCCTACTTCTTCTTATTTATGGAGAAATATAATCCCATATTTTTCTGATTTTAAGAGATGCGTTGCTCCAGATTTAATAGGTATGGGGGATTCTGATAAATTAGATTCTAATGCTCCAGGAACATACACATTTGTTGAACATAGAAAATGGCTTAATGCGATACTTGGTACCTTAGATTTAGGAAACAAAATAATTTTGGTTATACATGATTGGGGTTCTGCGCTTGGGTTTGATTGGGCATTAAGAAATATAGATCGAGTTGCAGGAATTGTATATATGGAAGGTATAGTCTGTCCTATAACCTGGGATGATTGGGATGAAAAATCAGCTCCAATTTTTCAAGCTTTAAGATCAGAGGTAGGAGAAAATATGGTTATTGAAAAAAATATTTTTATAGAAAGAGTTCTTCCAGGTTCAGTGCTAAGAGATTTAACTGAAGAAGAAATGAATGTTTATAGAAAGCCATTCATTAATAAAGAGGATAGAAGACCAACTTTAGATTTTCCAAATCAAATTCCTATTGAAGGGTCCCCAAAAGATGTAACGGAAATAGTAAAAAAATATTCTGAATTTTTTTCCGTAAGTAATGTTCCTAAATTATTTATTAATGCAAATCCAGGCGCTATATTAGTAGGTAAACAGAGGGAGTTTTGTCGTACATGGCCAAATCAGTCTGAAATAAGTGTCCCAGGGAGTCATTTTATACAAGAAGATTCTCCAGATTTAATTGGGGAGGGAATACTAAATTGGCTAAAAATACAAAATATATAATTTATTTCATAATAATTATATTTCTTTTTTTTAATAAAGCATATTCAATTGAGTCTGCAGCGCATAAAGCAGAAGTGGCAAAATGTGTTGGAGTGCTTATGACAATAAAGAATAATAGTGTAATAGAAGAAACTAGATTAAAAGCTAATAAAATTCTTGATTTATATATAGATAAAATTTTAGGTTTAAAAATTGGTTCTATAATGATGAAAGAAATGAGTGATCAAGGAGCTAACGCTATGTATAAAGAATTAAAGCAGGCAAATCTAGATACTATAAATCACAGTATACAGAGATGTATAAATACTTTTAGAATTGGTTAGTTTATTCTCGTATAGCTGAAGAATTAAGAATAATTTCATTTCTATATTGCCAACAAGCAGAATAACTACCTGTCCAACCTCTTCCTTCTTTTTTTAAATTATCAAATCTAACTTTTCTAAAGGCTGAATGACATCTGCCACAGGATAACGCAAGCATACATACAGATCTTTTAATTTTTGATGCATCATTAAGATCAAATGAATTGTTTAAATTATTTGATGCAGCTACCGCGTCTGTGTAATATCTATGAAATGCTTCAGGTATAATCCATACTAAACGTTCAGCATCAGTAGACTTTACATGAGAAGCATTCGTATGTAATGGCCAAAACTCTTCCACTTGAAGTAATAATTTTGCAACTTCTAAAGCATCTTGTTTTGCTTCTTTTGCGTGTATTAGTGCATATGTTTCCAGAGGTTCAGTTTTATTTTTATTTCCTATCACAATAGTTGAACCATCTGAAGATGTTACGGTCTCACCTGGTGCTGCGATAAGTGTAGAAAGTCTGTCTAATCTTGACCACATAGCTTGCATAGCTTGTTGTCTAACATCAACCATAGTTTGTTTTTCTTCATTTGTGGTATCGGCATAACATAAATTTATTGTGATTATGTATAGAAATATTGTAATAGTTATGTTAATTATAGACCTCATATGTACCTCTTAAATTAAATAAGTTAATATTTTATACCATATAGTATATAAATGTGTTAATCAAGTTACTAAATAATAAACTGTATTTAATTTATATCGAAAGTAACTTATGTCTAGATATATTTTTGCTTTAATTATTTTTACTCTCAATTTTAGTATTCATAATATTAGTGTTGCTAATTATGATCTCTCTCTTAAAGCATATAATAACAAGAAATGGCAGTTAGCTTTTAGTGAATGTAAAAATATGCTTAATGATGATAAATGTTTAAACTTATTAGGTATCTTGTATTTAAATGGTTTGGGTATAACTAAAGATATCAATAAAGCCCATAATTTATTTTCACAGTCAGAAAAATTGGGAAATAAATCTGCAATGTTTAATTTAGGCTGGATGGCATTAATGGGTTTAGGAGAAGAAGTCGATATTGATAAAGCATCAGCTTATTTTAAAGAATCTATTAAAAATATAAATAGTTACAATAAAGTTACAGTGGATGAAGAATTAGTTAAAGAATCTGAAGAAAATTTAATAAAATTAAGTAAAAACAATATAATTGCTAAATTCAATGTATTTTATGCTGACTATTTAAAATTAATTAATTTAGTTAAATATAAAATTAATATTGAGAAACAATACATAACCGATATAACTTCTATTGATAAAAAATTAATAGTTTTTGAAAATAAGTTAATTAATTTAGAAATAAATATTGATGATTTAAAAGAACATGTAAATAAAGAGCAAAATATTTTAATAAAATTATTAATTTTAAATTTAAGTAATGATTATTTAGAATTTGAAAAACTAATAAATAAAACCTATATAGATTTAAATAGGATTAATCTAGAATAATATTAAGGAGTTAATTATGCGAAAATATTTTTATATTCTAAGTATTTTTTTTGCTTCATTTAGTGCTTACTCTGAGGAAATTCTAAGGTCTACCTTAGTCCCCTT
>DQLC01000113.1 GCA_015660425.1 Alphaproteobacteria bacterium | reverse complement strand
TTTTATTTCTATGAGATATTGGAATCCCTTTGTAGAGGAAACAATTAAAAAAGTTATTAATTGGGGGCCGTGCGAAGTAATTCTTTTGCCGCTTTACCCTCAGTATTCTTCCACTACATCGGGATCATCATTAAGCTCATGGAGAAATGCGGCAATTAAACATAAGTATAAAGTGACTACTAAAATAATATGTTGTTATCCTAAGGAGAAACATTTTATTTTAGCACATGTAGAAAATATAAAAAAAACACTAAATAAAATTAAAAATAATAATGAACAAAGGAAAAAAATTAAGCTTTTATTTAGCGCACACGGCTTACCTGAAAAAATTATTAAAAAAGGAGATCCTTATCAAGGGCAAGTAGAACAGACGGTCAGTAAAGTAATAGAAAAGATGAATAAAGCTGAATTTAGTTATACTATTTGTTATCAAAGTAAAGTAGGTCCTTTAAAATGGATTGGCCCCTCTACAGAAAGCGAAATAATAAAAGCATCTAGAAAGAATCAAATAATAGTATTAATCCCTATTGCTTTTGTAAGCGAACATTCAGAAACTTTAGTTGAATTAGATATAGAATATAAAGAGGTGGCAAAATTAAATGGGTGTAAAAAATATTATAGAGTTCCTGCTTTAGGAATAAATAAAGAGTTTATTAATGGTTTACACAATTTAGTAATTAAAAAAAGCGATAATATAATTTTAAATAAAAAAATATGTAGCGAGAACTTTAAAAAATGTTTTTATAAAACTTTTTGGGGGAACACATGACTTTTTATTTGTATATTAAGGCGCTACACATAATTTCTGTTATGTCCTGGATGGCTGGAATGCTTTATTTGCCACGCATTTTTGTTTATCATGCCAATAGAAAAAACTCAAAAGAGGCGAATAATAATTTTGTTATAATGGAAAAAAGGCTATTAAGGTATATTATGAATCCGGCAATGGTGTTAACATGGGTGTTTGGTTTAATTTTAGTTTTTCACCCTTTTTCAGATATTGATTTCATTGCAATATGGTTTGTAATTAAAATTATTTTGGTTTTAGCAATGTCTTGTCTTCATGGATATTTTTCATATTGCAGAAGAAAACTTCAGCAAGATAATGCATTTTATAGTCAAAGGTACTTTAAATACTTAAATGAGGCGCCAACTATTTTAATGATCGTAATAGTTCTTATGGTGGTTGTTCGCCCTTTTAATTAATTTATATTTTGACATTTATGAATAATTAATAATATTATTATTTTCAAGGGTTGGATACAGCCATTATCTTAGAATTTTCATAATACTAAAATCATTTTAAATAAGTTTTCAAAAATAAATAGGATTTATAATGCACTTAAAAGAACTAAAACAAATGTCGCCAGCTGACCTTATACTTTTGGCAGAAGAAAAAGGTGTAGAAAATGCATCTAATAGAAGAAAACAAGATTTAATGTTTTCAACATTAAAACTTATGGCAGATAAAGGCGAAGTAATTAATGGGGACGGAGTTATAGAAATTCTTCCTGATGGTTTTGGTTTTTTAAGAGCTCCCGAAAGTAATTATTTACCCGGGCCCGATGATATTTATGTTTCTCCTTCGCAAGTAAGAAAATTTGGATTGCGAACAGGGGATACTATAGAAGGACAAATTCGTCAACCCAAAGACGGGGAAAGATATTTTGCTCTACTTCAAATTGAAAAAATAAATTTTGATACTCCAGAGAAGGTTAAACATAAAGTCCGTTTTGAGAATTTAACGCCGTTATATCCTGAGGAAAGGATAAAATTAGAAATAGATGCTGATGCCCCAGATAAAAAGCGAGATAATTCTTGCAGAGTTATTGAGTTGGTAAGCCCACTAGGAAAAGGACAGAGAGGCCTAATAGTTGCGCCTCCACGAACAGGAAAAACAGTTTTATTACAAAATATTGCTAATTCTATAGAAAAAAACCACCCAGAAATTTATCTTTTAGTTTTATTAATTGATGAAAGGCCGGAAGAGGTGACAGATATGCAACGCTCTGTAAAAGGCGAAGTAATTTCTTCTACTTTTGATGAGCCTGCTATGCGGCATGTTCAAGTAGCAGAAATGGTAATAGCTAAAGCTAAAAGGCTAGTAGAGCATGGGCGAGATGTTGTAATACTATTGGATTCTATCACTAGATTAGGTAGAGCGTATAATACAGTTGTTCCTTCTTCAGGAAAGGTTTTGACGGGTGGAGTAGATGCTAATGCGTTACAAAAACCAAAAAGGTTCTTTGGCGCGGCAAGAAATATCGAACATGGGGGGTCCTTGACCATTATAGCTTCTGCCTTAATAGAAACAGGTTCTAGAATGGATGAAGTTATATTTGAGGAGTTTAAGGGTACGGGAAATTCTGAAATAGTGCTTGATCGTAAGTTAGCAGATAAAAGAACTTTCCCCGCTATTGATATAGCTAAATCAGGGACAAGAAAAGAAGAATTGTTAGTCAATAAAGGCGATTTATCTAAAATGTGGATGTTAAGAAGAATACTTAGCCCTATGGGAATGAGCGATGCTATGGAGTTTTTAATTGATAAATTAAAAAGTACTAAGACTAACAACGAGTTCTTTGATAACATGAATCAATAGTTTACAAAGAATTGAGAAATTTTAGAATTTTGCTTCGTTCTTCTGCGCTTAAATTAATATAATTTTTTTTGGCATGGAGGCTTTCTCCTTCATGCCAAAGGATGGCTTCTTCAATAGAGCGGGCCCTTCCATCATGTAGAAAACGGGTATGTTTATTTACAGTTTTTACAAGCCCTATACCCCATAAAGGAGAGGTTTTCCATTCGCTGCTTTTAGCGTTACCTTCTGCTACACCATCATCTAGCCCTGGCCCCATATCATGTAATAAAAAATCACTATAAGGCTTTATAATTCTATTGCTTAGTTCTTTATGGTCTTTATGTTTGCCTGTTCTATAAGTTGATATATGGCAATTCTCACAGCCAATATTTGTAAATAAGTTGTTTCCATCAATAATTTCTCTGTCTTGGGGGTTTCGCTGTCTTGGAGCAGCTAGTGTTTGCATATAGACTTGTAGCACATGAAGTTGTTCGTCTGATATCTCAGGTTCTCCTCCATTAATTTGATCAGAGCAGACTTTTTGTATATTCATACAGTTTTGTTTAGGAAAGATAGTAGATGTTAAGCCCATATCTTGAGAGGCTGCTCCAGTTATTTGATGCAGAAGTGTTCCTCTTGTTGCTTTCCATCCAAATTTTCCAATTATTTTTTTTTGTGAGGGGAGGTCATTTATAATATGTGCGCGACCAGAGATGTTATCCTTATTTTTATCTAAAGGGTCTTCATTGTTAAATATGTCTTCTTGCTTTATTGCCTCGATGAGGCCCAAACCAAATGTCGTGGGCGCAACACGACCTGAATATTTTGTTTTGGGGTCTAGTGGGCCAAAGGAAAGTGAATGAAAAGAATAATGGGGTACCGTTAATTGGGCTTCGCTTTTATCAGCAAAGTAAACAATTTTTTTTGAGTAATTTATTTTTGCTTTCCCTTCATAAGGCACGCCTAAAATTGATTTGTCATTTAATTGAAAGCCATAGTTTGGGTCAGGTAAGATTTCATTATTGTAAGTGAGGCTTAACTTAATAACCATAGATCTAAATTTATTGCTATTTTTGGGCGGCCTTCCTCTCCCATCTTTAACATGGCAGCCAGAGCAGCTTACACGATTAAAAACAGGACCTAAGCCATCTAAGCTTTTAACTGAGCTTGGAGCAGTTGTCCAAGACCTGCGAAAGAGATGTCTTCCTCCTGTAAATAGACGCATTTTAGACAAGCTTAATGAAGGTATGGGCGCGGAAAAAGCTTCCCTTGTCTCTTTTTTTACAGATATTTCTACATCCATAGGTAAGAGATATTCTTTACTACTAATTTTTTTAGTAAAAACAAATAAAAACATTAGTAGCAGAAGAAAAAACATTCCTATTATAGATCTTTTTATTCGGCGATAATTACATTCCAATTTAAATCATTTCCTGCTACTTTAATTTTTTCTGCAAGAACTAATAAGTTGCTTACAGTTTTTTCGGCAGCCTGCCTGCCAGAACTATTTTTAGGCTCGGAAAGCATTTTGTCGAAGGGAATTGGAATATTGTTTATAGAAGTAGAAATTTTTTCCAATAACTGAATAATGCTTTTATCTAAGCTAGGATTTTTTTCTGCAACTAATTCAGAAATTGAAGGACTATATTTTTTTGAATTAAAACCAATACCCAAATAAACATTTTTTATTCCTGTAAAGTTTGCTCTAATATCAAGATGTGTTTGATCGCTAAAACAAGAATGTTCATCTTCTGGGTCGCCAGAGTCAAGGGCGGTTGCAATTCTTTCTGCCGACAACTCAAATGCAGCAAGCGTTGCTATTCCTGTTAATATTGCCCCTCCAGGATCGATCTTTTCTAAAAATGTAGCCCTGCCTTCACCAGTCTTTGACCACTGAATACTTAACCAGTTAATATGTTCTAAAAGTAAAATGCTTGTCTCTCTAAGATAAGTTCTGCGCCTTTTTTTTATAGCATCTGTTGGAGCATAGTCCTCTGCTTGCCTTGTTCCTGCGGTTTCTAGAGAGAGATCTTGTCCCCACAGTAAAAACTCTATAGCATGCCAGCCAGTTGATACTTCTGCATCATCTTCGGACATGTTAGCAGCTATAATTGATCCCGCATTGATTTCATATGATAGATTATTTATTATTCCGGATTCTGGGTTTCCTGCAACATAATCTATATATGCTTCGTTTAACGGCCATGCGTTGATCAGCGCCTCAGGGCCTTCTACGCCATATTTATTTACGCCATCAATTGGCCCACCATAAAAACGGAAAGCTTCTGTAATACCATAGACTATTCTTGCATCTATCCATTTATTTTTGGCATTGCTTAAATTGGCATCATTTGGACTTTCTAAAAAAATGTTTATGGATTCATGCAGAGCTTTAGTTTTTATCGCTGCTTCATTATAATAACTACTGACTAAATTTGCATAGCTTTTAGCAAGAGCCACTGTTTTATCAGTAGAAGTAGACGCGGTATTAGATAGAGAAAGCAAGATTATTAAAACACATTTTAAAACTATCAAAAATTTAAAGTTCATCATTTAGACTTTGTTCCTAAACTAATTAAAAAATAAAAACCTATATTCATTTTCCCAATATATAATATATGCGACTAATTCTCATTGTCAATATTAAAACGTTATTAAATGTAACCTATATAAGCGTCTTTGGAATTGTTCTTATGATTTTATAAATGTCCCAATAATTAACAAAGATAATAAGTAAGGCTTGACAATGAGAATTAGTCGCACTATTAATATCCGTGCGACTGATACTGACTCTCATTTTTAATATAAAAATTATAGTAGTATTATGAGGAGCTTAGAAAAAAGCTAAATATTAATTTAAAAGGCTATTACATATGAATAAATATTTTCAAGTGCTGATTTTGATGCTTATAACGTTATTTTCATTTAATACAAGGGCCGATGAAGTAGGAGATTTAAAAAAAATGATGAAAGAGCTGCAAGCTAGAATTGATGCTGTCGAAAAGCAATCTGAAAAAACCGCAGAACTCGCTGATGCAGCAGCTACTGCAGCAGAAGAAGGCAGTAAAATGGGCTGGTGGACTAAAACCTCTTTTGGTGGTTATGGTGAAATGCACTATGAAAATAACGCTGGAGCAGGGAAAATTGATTTTCATAGATACGTTTTATTTGTGAATCATGAGTTTAATGATATTTTAAGTTTTAACTCTGAGTTTGAGTTAGAACACAGTATTGCGGGTGAAAGCAAGAATGGTGAGATTGAATTAGAACAGGCTTATTTAGAACATAACTGGAAACAATTTGATGCTGAAAATACTACTGCTAAATACGGAGTATTCTTAATTCCATGTGGCATTATAAATGAAATCCATGAGCCTAATACTTTTTATGGTGTAGAGAGAAATGAAGTAGAAAAAGAAGTTTGTGCTAATACTCGTTGGGAGGGCGGTGTTCAGCTTACACATATCATCCCTAAACATGACCTTACTATTATCGTAGGCGTTCATTCGCCTTTGACTCACTCTGGAGGGGATATCCGAAGCGGCAGAAATAAGGTGTCTAATGCAAAGATGAACGTACCATCATATTCTGGAGCTGTTAGATATTCCGGAGCTTACCCTGGCCTAGAGCTTGGTTACTCTTGGGACTATGAGCCAGATATGAGTTCAGACCAATCAGGTCCTCAAGTTAATGCAGTAATGCATGCGGTTCATGCAAACTATATGCCGAGACTAGGTTTTGGTGGAAGAGCTTTTTACGGTGTTTGGGATCTTGAATGCCCTGCATATATAGGCTCAGGCAATACTTGTATCCAAAAAGGTTTTGATAAACAATTTGGTTATTATTTTGAAGGCAGTTATCGTTGGGAAGTTGATGCTGATTATGGTCAAACAATGGGCATATTTCTTAGAAGAGGCGTTCGTGATGATAACGCAGGCACTAAGACATCAGGAAACACTTCAAACAGCACAACCCAAACCGACTTTGGCCTAAACTATTGGTTAACTGACAATGCCGTTTTAAAAACAGATTGGGAAAGAAAAAAAACATACGGAAGCGATTCTGTACAAGGGTTTAATCTAGGTATGGGCTACCAATTTTAGAATTATAAATAATCCTTCAAGAAAAAAAGATGGGAGAATTTAGTGACATATAGGTCTTTAATATTAGTTGTTTTATCCCTTTATTTTATTGTGCTTTCCTATAACATTTTGGCAGAGGATGTTTTTTTAAGTAAGGAACAGTTTTTAGAAAAAGCCTTTGTAGAAAAAGCTGTAAAAAAAGATAGCTTGCGATTTACAGAAGAAGTCAAAAATACTGCGCAGAAAATTATGGGAAGCAAATATAAAAAAGTTCTTATGAGGTATTGGGTAGGTGGGCAAAGAACAGCCTGGATAATAAATCGTATAGGTAAGGTCAAACCAATTACTGCAGGGTTTATCATTGAGAATTGTAAAATTGTTTCAATCCATGTATTAGTGTATAGAGAGTCGCATGGGTGGGAAATTAAATACCCTAGTTTTAGAGACCAATTCAAAGGTATAGGCATGAAAGATAATTATAAACTAGATAAAGATATAGACGGAATATCAGGCGCTACATTATCTGTAAACAGCATGAGAATAATGACAAGTTTGGCTTTAGCTATGCACTCTTTAGTT
>DQLC01000051.1 GCA_015660425.1 Alphaproteobacteria bacterium | reverse complement strand
TGGGCAGCAATATGTTAGCTTTATTAAAAAGTAATAAATAAACCTTCACTAATACCAACTTTGAACAATTATTTTGTATCTGCGCATATTAAATTATTATTTTCAATACTGCTTTATCCAGTTACTTATATAAAAAGAGTCTTTATAATGTACAGAGCTTTATATAGAAGATTTTTTAAACGGCACCACATTCCACCGTTAATCTATTCCATGCCTTTAAAATAATAATATGCATATTTTATTTATGGATTAAAGTATTTGTGAGCATCTATTTAATTGTTTCTATTTTTAGTGTGGTGCAGTCTATATTTGGTGTTGGACTGTTGCTATTTGGAACACCGACACTTTTACTAATTGGCTATTCTTATAGTGAAACTCTTTGGATACTACTTCCTTGTTCAGTAGTTATATCATTAATTCAGACTGTAAATAATTATAATTTGATTAATGTAAAAAGGAGAGTTGCGTATTTTTCGATTCCAGCAATGGTTTTAAGTTTAACTTTTGTTGTGCTTTATGATAGTATGATAGACGTAGGTAGGATAGTTGGGGTCTTTTTGTTATTAATTGGTGTGGTAAAATTCTCCCCAAAGCTGCAGGAGTATTTGCGGATTTTTTTAGAAAAGCAAAGTCAATTGTATTATGTGTTTATTGGTCTTGTGCATGGAATATCAAATATGGGCGGAGGGCCTTTATCAATACTTATATCAACTATATATACAGACCAGATTAAAATTCGTGCCAATATAGCTTTTGCCTATTTAATACTTGCGTTATTTCAGTTAATTGTATTGCTTGCCATTAATACAGATGGTTTAAAATATACAAGTATTACCCTAATGTTAACTTCATTGAGTATTTATTTAATTACCATTAAGTATTTTTCTGATAAAGTTGATAACGAGAAATACATATCGTTAATTAATGTGATTATTATAATTTACGGGGTACTGTCTCTAATAAAATAATGAATATTAAAATACTTGCAACTTTGGGCCCTTCCTCCTTAAATAGTGAAACTGTTAAGAAAATGACAGAACAAGGTGTGGGATTATTTAGAATAAATCTTTCACATACTAAATTGGATGATGTTGAAAGTATTATAGAAAGAATTCAATCATGGACAGAGGTGCCCATATGTCTTGATAGTGAAGGTGCACAAATTAGAAATCAAGATATGGCTTCAGAATTTGTTAATTTTAAAAAAGATAATGTCGTTAAAATACACCACTCACCTGTTGTAGGAGATAGTGACAACATCTCATTTACACCTAAAAATGTATCACAACAATTCAAGGTTGGCGATGAAATTAGGGTTGATTTTAATTCTGTGTGTTTGTGTATTACCGAAATACAAGATAAATACTTATTGGCTACCGTTACGAGGGGTGGCAATGTAGGTAGTAATAAAGCTGCTGATACTGATTCAGATATTAAGTTAAGCCCAATTACGTCTAAAGATAAAGAGGCTTTTGAGATAGGCTTAAGAATGGGGATAAATAATTTCTCTTTATCATTTACAAACTCAGCAGAAGATGTATTGCAGGTTAGGGAAATCATTGGTAATAATTCTAATCTTATCTCAAAAATAGAGAGCATTAAGGGTGTATTGAATCTTGGAGAAATATTACCAGTTGTTGATCAAATTTTGATAGATAGGGGTGACTTGTCACGTGAGGTTTCAATCGAAAAAATACCATTCATCCAACGCAGAATAATTTCTTATGCCAGATCAAAGGATACACCCGTATATGTTGCAACAAATTTATTAGAATCTATGATTAAGTCTGCTTCGCCCACTAGGGCAGAAGCTAATGATGTAGCAAGTACATTATTAATGGGTGCAAGTGGGCTAGTGTTAGCTGCTGAGACAGCTATTGGTGATTATCCAGTAGATGCTGTAGAGATGACCAATCTCATAATAAAACAGTATAATAGATGGACTACTGAATCATCTTTTAATGATATTATTTTTCAAGATAGTTAGCTTTGTATAATAATAATTTTAATATTGTGTGGTTAACTGGCATGTCTGGTTCTGGAAAATCCACGCTTGCAACTTATATTGAAGACTTTTGTAAAAAAAGACAGTATAAAGTCTACATAGTTGATGGCGATGAAGTTCGTGATAAAGATGTAGAAAAGTTAGGTTTTGATCGAGAGGATGTACTTAAAAATAATTTACGGATAGCAAAATTATGCTTATCTTTAAAAGATGAAGGGTTTAATATAGTGCTTGTTCCTGTAATAAGTCCATATGAAGAAATACGCGGTAAAGTGAGATTAATATTGGAGCCAAATCTGCATTTAGTCTATGTAAAAGCTGATATTGATTCTTTAAAAAAGAGAGATACAAAAGGACTGTATGCTGCGTCAGATAATGGTCTAATTAATGACCTTATTGGATATTCTGAAGTAAATCCATATGATGAGCCGAGCAATGCAGAGCTTACGATAGAGACAGGTAATCATAAGTCTGTTCAAGAGTCATGTAGGCAATTAAGTAATTATTTTACTAAAGAAATAATTACTTAATTTTCGATTAATAATACCAGAAGATTATTTTTGGAATATGTGCTAAAAAATAAACTGTAAATTTATAATGCAAAATTTTACTATAGTAAAAATTATTCACGGAATTATTGCAATACTGCATATGCCATTATTGCTAGTAATTTATGTCATAAGGCCATTTATAGAGATTAAGTTTGGATATCTTTCAACTGGAAGGATTGGTCATTTTGCACAAGACCTAGGTTATGCAATAATAGAAAAAAATAAAAATAAAAATAAAATTACTTTATATTATCTACAAGACATCACTTCTAATGAAGAGCTAAAAGTTATAGCCAAAAGAGAGCTGAATGTTAATCAATACTATAAATATTTTGTGCATGCGTATATTGCTTTAGGCTTACAAAGTCAAATAGTTTCTACTCATAGACATAGAATAGGCGCATGTGGATCTAGGGATGTCACTGGAATAATGTCTTCTTCAACATATGATATTTCATTATTAGATAAAGAAAATAAAATATCTGAGTCGTATATGA
>DQLC01000006.1 GCA_015660425.1 Alphaproteobacteria bacterium | reverse complement strand
TCTGTAATTCCTGATAAATTATCCGAATCATTATCTTCATTTTCATTTTCTATAGTAAGATCATTATTAGAATTAATAATGCTTTCATCTAGATCTTCCATTGAAACTAAATCATCTAATTCCTCATCTAATTCATCATTGTCTTCTTTTACTAGTAGTTCTTTACTCACCTTTTTTGTTTGCTTAACCTTAATTTCAGGTTTTTTATTCAGAGGTGGCCTACCTAGTCTTGGTTTAATTTTAATTATAATCTCTTCTCCACATTTAGGACATATTGGCACTTCTTTTTGTAAATCATAAAATTTTGTATTACATGAATTACATTGATGTTTATTACCTAATTCAGTTTTAGCCATAAAATTACTCCACTAAGTTATTCATATATTAAGAATGCATTTGCCATTTAATTGTATAGATGTCAAAAAAGAATTGTAAATTGAATTTTTAGTTTGTAATTATACTTTACATTAAAGCAAATAAATATGATTAAAAAATATAATATTAAAAATAAACTAAGTTCTTATGAAGTAAAAGGCTTAATAGGTATTATTACGCCTCCTTCGGATAAATCTATATCTCATAGAGCCTTACTATTTTCTTCTTTAGCTGTAGGGAAAAGTACTATTTATAATTTATTACATTCTGAAGATGTATTAAATATGGTTAAAGCGTTAAAAACCTTAGGTGTAAAAGTTATAAACAAAAATAATATATGTTGTGTTACAGGAGTTGGTTTAAATGGTTTTAATACTCCTAACAAACATATTGATTGTGGAAATAGCGGAACTATAGCCAGGATACTTTTAGGCGCCATAGGAGGGAGTGAAATATTTGTTACTTTAACAGGTGATTCTTCTTTAGTTAATCGACCAATGGACAGAGTTATAAAGCCGTTAAAAAAAATGGGTATAAATTTTAATTCTATTAATAATAAGTTGCCGTTAATAATAAAAGGCACAAGCGATATTTTGCCAATTAAATATATTTCTCCGATTTCCTCTGCTCAGGTTAAGACAACAATTTTATTAGCTGGACTAAATGCTCATGGTACTTCGGAAATAATTGAACCTTATTCTTCACGTAATCATTCAGAAAATTTGTTAAAGTACTTTGGTGCGAATATTAAATATAAAACAAAACTTTCTGGAAAAAATAAAGTTTTAATTACAGGAGGTAATAATTTAAAAAGTTGTAATATAACTGTTCCAGGAGATATTTCGTCTGCAGCTTTTGCTTTAGTTGCTGCAATAATAATTCCTGGCTCAAGTATTAAAATACTAAATGTGGGTATTAATTATTTTAGAGCAGGTATATTAGAAGCCTTAGATTTGATGGAAGCAAAAATTAAATTAGAAAATAAGATTATTAATGATTATGAGGAGCCTGTAGCAGATATTTTAGTTCAATATTCTAAACTTAGAGGTATTAATTTAGATAGTTCTTTTTCTGCGAGGATGATTGATGAGTATCCTATATTGGCTATTGCGGCAGCTGTTGCTTCAGGCAAAACCAGATTTTGTGGTTTAGCAGAATTGCGTTATAAAGAAAGTGATAGATTTAGGGCTATTATAAATGGGCTAGTTAGTTGTGGTATTAAAGTAGAGTCTAATAAAGATGATATTATAATTTATGGTAATAATGAAGTTTTGGGAGGAGCAACTATAGACTGTCTTTTTGATCACAGAATTGCTATGTCTTTTATTATTTTAGGGGCAATTTCACTGAAACCAATAAAAGTCATAGGATGTAAATCCATATCTACTTCTTATCCAAGTTTTATTTCAGAAATGAATGATATAGGAATGGATATTAGGGTTAATGATTAAGTAGATGTTTAAAAATATAACTATTGCTATAGATGGGACGGCAGCTTCTGGTAAAGGCACATTAGCAAAGAGCTTGTGTAAAGAATTTAACTATGCTTATTTAGATACAGGTAAGCTTTATAGGGCTTCAGCATTAATAATACGTAGAGAAAATATTAATTCTAAAAAAAAAAAAGATATAGAAAAAGTAGTCAAAAGTTTTGATTTTTCTAAATTTGATTTTTTTGATGATAGGTTAAAAAGTGATGAGATAGGAAAATTAGCCTCTATGATATCTGGTTATAAAGAGCTAAGAAAAATATTATTAGAATATCAAAAAAACTTTGCTTATAAAAACCATAAGAACAAGATGGGTGTTATTTTGGATGGAAGAGATATAGGAACAGTAGTTCTGCCAGATGCAGATATTAAGTTTTTTATTACTGCATCTTTAAGGGTTAGAGCAGAAAGAAGATGGAAAGAGTTGATTTCCTTAGGACAAAGTACTATAAAGCGCCGTGTTGAGCAGGATATAAGAGATCGTGATAAACGGGATAGTAAAAGAAAGTATTCACCTTTGATTGCGGCTCCTGATGCAATCTTACTTAACACCACTAATTTAGATGCTAATAGTACATTTTTATTAGCAAAAAAACACATAGAAGAGCGCTTAAATTAATATTTTTAAGCATATAGCTTTAAGGTGGAAAGCATTTTTAACCCAATTATTTATAATTGGATGTATCAAATAGAGTTTAAAGGATTAATTTATAATGGTAAATAAAGAAGAGATAAATCAAACAGAATCATTTGCGGATCTTTTTGCAAAACAAATTGAAAAAGATGATAAAATAGAAGGTCAAGTGGTAAAAGGCACAATTATTTCTATTGAAAAGGATATGATTAATATTGATGTGGGCTATAAAGCTGAAGGTAGAATAAATATAAGAGAATTTATCGGAAAAAATAAAAGTGCAACTCCGGTAGTTGGTGATATAGTAGAGGTTTATTTAGAACGAGTTGAAAATAAAAATGGTGAAGCTGTTTTATCAAGAGAAAAAGCTAGAAGAGAAGAGTCGTGGGAGAAATTAGAAAAAGCTACAGAAATAAAAGAAAAAGTAACTGGTACTATATTTGGAAGGGTAAAAGGAGGGTTTTCAGTAGATTTAGATGGTGCCATAGCTTTCCTTCCGGGAAGTCAAGTTGATGTAAGGCCTACACGTGATTCGCATCATTTAGTCGGTAGTAGTCAACTATTTCATATTTTAAAAATGGATAGACGAAGGGGCAATATAGTAGTTTCTAGAAGGTCTGTATTAGAAGAGTCAAGAGCTGAAGCGAAAGCTGAATTAGTTTCAACTATGGAAGAGGGTCAAATATTAGAAGGTATTATTAAAAATATAACAGACTATGGTGCTTTTGTTGATTTAGGAGAAGTTGATGGATTATTACATGTAACTGATATTTCATGGAAAAGAATAAGTCATCCTTCAGAGGTTTTATCCATTGGACAAAAAGTTAAAGTACAGGTTATAAAATTTAATCCAGAAACTCAGAGAATTAGTTTAGGGATGAAACAGTTAGAAGAAGATCCTTGGAATATAGCTCAGAATAAATATAAAGTTGATGGTAAGTTTTCAGGAAGAGTTACAAATATAACAGATTATGGAGCATTTGTGGAATTAGAATCTGGCATTGAAGGTTTGGTTCATGTCTCAGAAATGAGTTGGACTAAAAAAAATATGCAACCTGCAAAAATTGTTTCGACCTCTGAAGAAGTTAAAGTAATTGTTTTAGAAATAGATTCTGCCAAACGAAGAATAAGCTTAGGTATGAAACAGTGTAAGCCTAATCCATGGTTAGATTTGCAAAAAAATTATAAAATTGGATCTGAAGTAGAAGGAGAAGTTAAATCCATTACTGAGTTTGGTTTATTTGTGGGTTTGCCAGGAGAAATGGATGGTTTAATTCACCTTTCAGATTTAGATTGGAATTCTAATAGTGAGGATATTATTAGCAAATATAAAAAAGGAGATTTAGTTAAAGCTAAGCTGCTAGAAATTGACATAGAAAAAGAGAGAGTTAGCTTGGGTATTAAGCAACTATCTGAAGATCCGATGGCAAATAATAAAGATCTAATCAAAGGTAATATAGTAACATCAATTATAAAAAATATTACAGAAAAAGGATTGCATGTTAAGATTAATGAAGGGATTAGTGGTTTTGTTAAGAAGTT
>DQLC01000044.1 GCA_015660425.1 Alphaproteobacteria bacterium | reverse complement strand
TGATAAGCGTTTATCATAGAACAGCATACGTCCAAGTTCGACTCCTTCCTCGGTAATAGGATTATCTTCTGGTATTGTCATTTCTCCTAAATAATCAGTTACGAAGGATGGAATGTTTAAATTAACTTCCTGCCCGCAGGGACCAAACCCAAGAATACAATTTGCAACACCAACAATATCAAGAATATTTACTTCTCCATCAGTATTAAAATCAGCTGCATCCGAATTAGTTGGAATACTAAATTCTAAGATATAATTTGCAATTCCCACTATATCTAAAATATTTACTTCTCCATCAGCATTTACATCTCCATTTGGATATTCTTCCTCCGGCTCATCCGCTTCGACTATTATCGTTCCCCACAGATTAGTATTGGAAGGATTGGTATTACAATGGAATAAATAGGTGCCAACCTCTGTTAGTGTAAATACGGCTATTGGATTACCTGATGTCACAGTTACTGTTGGGAAAAATATTGGAGATTCAGTATTGCCCTGTCCCGAAGTCATTGGATGAGATCCCCCTCCACCATGTTCAAATGTTATCTCTTGCCCTGAATCGACTATTAAGGTTGATGATGGAGTTATTCCTGAATGTGCTAGATGCATATAGGCATCTTGAGAAAATGCCCCTGTCATCATAATTACTATCATAAATGCTACTTTTTTCATTTAAAATCCTTTTATAATATAAAATTAATCTCAACAAATTTTGTATTGTTCACAAAATCTGTACAGCGGTATTTGAACCTAATCGATAAAATGATCCAAATAAAAAAGGATTTTCTAAATAAGTAGGGGGTTATTCCAGGGGGGATCAGGTTTTTCAGGTTTTAAACATTGAGCAATTGAATTTGTATTTGAATAATCAATTTTAAGATCAAATAGAGAATTATCATATACATATTCAAGTACCATGGTTAAATTAAATTCTAAAGGAGGAGTTATACGATTTATAAATTTCTTTGGGCAGTCACCTTTTTTTGAATTTTTGGGGCAGGAAAAGGGAGATTTATCATCAGCATCTTTTTGGACAAATGGGCATTTCTTAACAGAAATAGCCATGCTGCCAGGATCTTTTGATGCTTGAATACCTGGTGTATTGCCGTTCAGCCCAAGACTGAAAATGGTTATGAAAATTATTACTTTCATACTTTAATTTAATGATTAATAATTAAAAGTTGAAATCAATTTAATGTAACATTGAGTAACATAAGATTTTTTCATCGTTAATTATTTTGTTTAATTGAACTTTCTAAGTTTTGTAGCTTTTTCTTCATTAATATTAATTTATCAAAGACACAGCTCGTGTAGTCAGTAATAGGAGAGTTTAATTGAATGTTCAATTTACTCTTCAATTTATTTATAATTTTTTCAGATTCATAAATCCAATCTTCCCCTTCATTTAAACAGGGATATTGAAGCTTTCCACCGCCTGATTCTAATTCATGATTATGGGGATTTTGTAAATTATCATCACAATCTAATAATTGAACTGCTTCTAATGTATTTGTTTCATGGAGAAAGGAGATTATTTTCAAAGAAAATGGACAATCTTTTTTATAATATAAATTCAATTAAACCTCATGGGTAACTGGATATTATGCTCATGAAATCCAGTAGAAGCACCACATGAGTTTGTATCTACTATTATAGAAGAAAATTTTCTATTCATAGCGATATTACATTCTGGGCAACTTGCATGAACTCGATTGGAAAATGACCTGGGCAAATAATTCCCAGATTAGAGTTTTTACATTCGTACGAATAAGATGGCATTTAATTATTTCCCTTTTCCTCAACCCAAGGAACATAAGAAGCTCAGGTGGATATTCCAAATTTTTTTGATATAAACCTCATAAGTGTCACCCATGCAACATAGAAAATAATAAAGTATAGAATATCCATTATAGACTATCGATTGCTTTTTTTAGTAATGTATTCACCTGCTTTGCAGGCTCTAATAATTCATCCTCATCAGCCAAGGATAACATTTTTTCAGCGTTAATTACTGATACCGTTGTACTATTATTTCCATTATCCCAAAGAACCACATTGCATGGCAGTAATAATCCAATATCTAAATTTATTGATAATGCTTCGTGGGCTATTTCAGGGTTACAGGCACCCAGGATTCTATATTCTTGAAAGTTTTTATTAATTTTCTTTTTAAACGTTTTCTTAACATCTATTTCTGTAATAATACCAAATCCCTGTTCCTGAAGGGAATCCCGTATTTCTTTGTCAACATCATTGATATTTTTACTAATTATTCTAGTTAGTCCTAAATCCATTATTTAATTCCTTTATTTTTTGTCCAATAATCCGGGAAATACCACATAAATCCCATAAAAGCTCCATAAATGGTGCTATTCAAAGGTCTGGAAGTAATCATACAGGTCCCTGAATTACAGCCAATAAAATAATAATAACCAAACCCACCAACAGCACCTATAATGACAGCAGTTATGATTTTATCATACTTATTCACTTTATAATTTTATTCCACGCTTTCATTCCACCCTCAACATTTATAGCATTTATTCCCTCAGTCCTTAATTTCATGGTAGCAGTTGTGGAGCGATTCCCACTTCTACAAACGACATAAACTGGTTTATCTCCAATAGTTTTCAAATCCATAATTGTTTGAGAAATATTAGAGAGTGGTTTTAGTTTTGAATTGGCAATATGCCCTAAGGGTCCATCAAACTCACTTTCTGTTCTTACATCAATTACCATGATTGAATTTTCATTTTTCAATTTATTTTGAAGATCAAGAACCGAAATAGATTTTAATTCAACTTTAGAAATGGTACAGGAAAAAAAACCAATTATCAATAAGTATAAAATAGACTTACTCATTTATTTTAAGTTTAATGATCTAAATAAATTTTTAGTAACATCTTCAGGTATATCCATTTCATTTTCACTTACCTTATAAATATTTACAACCTTTTTTATGGAATCAAAATGGACACGACACTCCGGACAATCTTTTAAACTTTTTTTCACTTCTTCACAGATTTCTGAATCTATATCTTCACCAAATTGCTGGCAAATTAATTGTAATTCTTTTAAAGTATGTTTATGCTGCATGATCATTCCTTTGTTTATAATAGTCTTCTAGATTTTCTTTTAAAAACATCCTAGCACGCATCAGCCGTATTTTCACATTTGCTTCACTTAAATTCAATATTTTAGCAGTTTCTTTCACCGAATTTCCTTCAATATCTCTCAATATGAAAACTATTCTTAATTTTGCATTTAATTTTTTTATTGCTGAATTTAATTCTATTTTCAGATCACTATTATCTAAGTCTTTCTCATCAAAATATGGTAATTCAAAAGATTTTCTACCTGAATGCTCGTGATAATCAACGGTATCTAGTTCAATCTCAAATTGTTCCGGGTATTTCTTTCTTAGTTTTTCTAAAGCGGTATTTGTTGCAATTCTATACAACCATGAATATAAAGTTGACCTGCCCTCAAATTTGGAAATGCTATTTAACATCTTTAAGAAAGTTTCCTGCAATACATCTTCAGCATCATGCTTGTTCCTCATAAACTTTAAGGACAATGAATAAATATTTGGAGAGTAGGTGTTCACAATTTCAGAGAGCGAATTGTTATCACCTGTTTTTGCAAGTTCAATTGTTGATTCATCAATAACTTTCACGCATTAATATTAAACAAGGGAATTTATTCTATCAATGATATTATTTTTTGGCTGGAGCCCAACAATGGTATCTTTTAATTCACCATTCTTAAAAAACAACATGGTAGGGATTCCCCGTATTCCTAATTCTTGAGATTTTTGATTTTCATCAGAATTCAATTTGCAGATTTTAGCTTTACCATTAATCTCATTTGATATTTCATCAATTACAGGACCCAATATTTTGCAGGGGCCACACCATGGTGCCCAAACATCTACGAGTACAACTCCATCATGATTACTAACTTCCTTTTCCCAAGTTGCATCTGTTACATGAACTGTCTTGTTGTTATCTGTAAATAAACTAAACACGATTTTCTCCCTTTTATTGATTAGATGACCAATAAATAATAAGGTTACAAAATATTTTATTGATCATTACTATCAACAATAAGTAATAATATAATTTGCCTGCGAATCAACATAATGCTATAATCAGTAGTTTCTTCATAGTATTGATAGAATACTAATTACTGAATGATTTGCCAATTTTTAATTTTGAAATGCCTCTCTTCTGATTCAATAACCTCTATAATTTCTCTCTTTTTCACTTCTTTGGTATTAAAATTTACTGTAAAAATCCAAGTTTCATTATCAAATTTGTGCAATGACACACCTTTCAACTCATCCAGAGTCTTACCAATATCGTTTGGTCATCCTAATCAGAGAAATCCACCACGAATAACCATTCCATCTACTTCAAAAGTAGCAGTATTCAATTATATCTCCTTATTTGGTTAGCCTGAGAATCATAGAGGGTTAGTTATTAATAATTAACAATGTGATATATGGAATTATTGCAAAAAAACCAGTTTGAATTCTATAGTGCAAATAAATATTTATTAGCGATTTATTAAAGTCTTCTTTGCTTCCCATATATATTTTCTTGTAAGGCATATATACAAAGTCAAATGCAAAGTAGAGCAATATATAAAATAGTATTATTACTGAAATATTTATTATTGAAAACCATTTAAAAAAGTCTATGATTAAATTAATATTATCCATTTATATCTCCCTTATTAGATATGTAAACTTAATATGGTTTGCCTATAAATAAAAAAAGGGAAGCACCCCTTCTCCGTAGTGCCTCCCTTTATTATCAATAAGGAGATGTTGATAAGTGTAACTAATCAGTTACGTTAACCAACTAATCAATATTATAGGGTTTGGAGATTCTAAATTTTGACGGTAGTCACTAAATTGCCGATAAATAAAAAAGCCCCCTGAATCTCAGAGGGCTTCGACATATATATTAGACATTTGTTTACCCTAACGCTTGCCTATGTAATATTATCACTATTTCCAGGATAAATTCTTGATGGGGATCAATATTTTCACCTTTCACACCCATAACTGTTGACTGCGTTGAATTATTTACTACTATAACTGGGTTAGAAAGGAAGAATTGGAGAGGTGGGTATAAAAAGCCCTACAAATGCAGGGCTTTAATTATTAATGATTAGTCATTTTGATGAATACTCCCCCAATCAGCCAAACTCTTAAAGATAGGTAAAAGACTTTCTCCCTTTTTAGTTAATGAGTATTCTACTCTCGGTGGGATTTCAGCATAAATTTTTCTATTTATAATCTTATTTGCTTCCATTTGCCGAAGTTGTTGAGTGAGCATATTTTTGCTAATGCCGATTATACTTCTGCTTAAAACACCAAAACGATTAATACCTTGAGATAATCTAAAAAGAATAATTGGTTTCCATTTACCACCAGTAACCTGCATTGCATAAGTAAGAGGACATTTTTCTTCATTTTCTATATCTATTAATTCTGCCTTCGATATGTTATTCATATTTCTCCCTTATAGTCCTAATATATAGACTAGGTTAACTAATATTACCTACTTGTGCATATTATATATAGTTTATAATATAACACTATTGAAATATTAAATAATAATAATAAAAGGAATAATAATGAAAATTAAAAAAATAACAATTCTAGTTTTAATAACAACGTTTGCTTTATGTTGGGAATGGCCTTGGTCATCTCCAAGTGAAACAAAACATGATCAGGGGATAGAATTACCTAAAGGTAACCATGCAATATTGTATAATGAGAGTAACTTAACATGGAAAGGGCAAAAAGCAATAGGTGATTCTCATACTGGTAACATAAAAATAAAAAGTGGAAATATAATAATTGATAAAGAAGGTACGGTAGTAGGAAATATAATAATTGACATGACCACTATTAACAATACTGATCAAGAAGGTGAGTGGAAAAGTAAATTGGATGGTCATTTAAAAAGCGATGAATTTTTTAGTGTAGATAAATTTAAAGTTTCAAAACTTGATTTTCAGAGTGTAAAAAGAAATGGAGATTTGTTAGAATTTGATGGAAATTTAACAATCAAAAATATTAGTCATCCAATTTCATTTACTGCAAATATTTCTGAATCAGAAGAAAATATTGTAGCTAAATCAAGTTTAGTTTTTGATAGATCAAAATATAATGTAAAGTTTGGTTCAGGAACTTTTTTTGAGGATTTAGGTGACTATTTAATATTAGATGACATTAATCTTGATGTAATTCTTGCTATAAAAAATTCTCAATAAATAATTATTTTAGAATGAGTGTAAGCCTTTTGTTATTGAACCTACCCCCGTTAAAGTTGCCCTATGGGGTGAAGTTTTCGTTGAATCTTTGAAAATTACCACAAAATGTTACTCGCCTATATATACAGACCCCGCCCCCTTGAAAGGGGTTTTGGTATATGGATTTACGTTATCTTTGATTTTATTTGGAATCAAAATAACTTCAATCTTGGGAGAACTAACTGACTTGGGAGAAGTATTCTTGGGAGAACTATGGATATCTGTGCTAATGCTTGGATAAGTTTGGAGCAAATAAAAACCCCATCAATTAAGACGGGGCTTTGTTGTTTCTATCGAGTCGAGGTGGCAGGATTCGAACCTGTGGCCTGCCCCCCCAAAGTTGTACCAAGTGTTAATTTATTAGTTGTGCAAACTGAAAGGAATATAATCAGATTAGACCACATAGTAGTCTTGGCTATAGACCGACTGCTCCCGAGGCTATTTACCCTAAAATACAGCAATTTGATAAATCTTTCGTAAATTAAGGATATGGATACTATGTTAACTTACAATACTAACTC
>DQLC01000064.1 GCA_015660425.1 Alphaproteobacteria bacterium | reverse complement strand
TAGATACTAGAGTAGAATTAGATGGAGTCATTGAAGGAACAAGAGAAAACTCTTTAGATCCATATGCAATTATGCGAACAATGTATTTACAAAGACGGGCAAGACAAATAGCAAATGAAGAATCAGAAGACACTTCAATATATGATATAGACATAGATGTAATGCTTTTAAATTAAAATAGATGTAAGGATAATATGACTAAAATAATGAAAAATATTTTTATTTACTTAAGTATTTTATTTTTTATTTGTAAATATAGTTATGCAATTGATGAAGATTTAGCTATCAAATATATTGAAAATGTTGGTCAACAAGCCATCAACATTCTTAAAACTCCTATAGAAAACCTAGAGCAAAGAGAATTATTATTTAAAAATATGCTAAATAATAATTTTGATAAAAAGCTAATTCATAGGGCGGTGCTTGGCAAAGCTGCTAAAGGAGCAACTAAAGAACAACTTATAAGGTTTGGTTCCGCGTTTGATATACATATAATTAGGGTTTATGCCTCTCAATTAGGTGTATATTCAAATCAATTATTTATAATTGATAAAGCCTATAAAAAAGGGAAGAAAGATACTATTGTATCTTCTCATATTGAACATGAAACAGCTCCTCCTTTAAGAATAGATTGGAGAATTAGAGAACGAGGCGGCAATGGACCTAAAATAATAGATATAGCAATAGAAGGTGTAAGTTTATTAGCTACTAAAAGAGCAGACTTTGGAGCATCAATTAAAAAAGGAGGCTTACACGCTTTAATAATTGATTTAGAAACAAAGAATGCTGAAAATAAATAAATTTTATCTTGTAATAGGTTTGTATTTAATTCTATGAGGTCTATCCGATGCGTCTCCAAGCCTTCTTTTTCTATCTACTTCATATGATTCATAGTTTCCTTGAAACCATTCAACGTGACTAGAACCTTCAAAAGCTAAAATATGTGTAGCTATTCTATCTAAAAAATAACGATCATGACTAGTTATTAATGCGCAACCAGAAAACAAACTTAATGCTTCTTCAAGTGCTCTTAAAGTATCTACATCTAAATCATTAGTTGGTTCATCTAATAGCAATACATTTGCACCTGATTTTAACATTTTAGCTAAATGAACTCTATTTCTTTCTCCACCAGATAATTGTCCAATAATTTTTTGTTGATCTCCGCCTTTAAAATTAAACCAAGAAACATAAGCCCTGCTAGGGACACTTTGCCTACCAAGGTCTGTTTGTTCAGAACCTCCACTAATTTCGTTCCATACAGTATTTTTATCATTTAATGAATCTCTATTTTGATCTATATATCCTAAATTAACACTTTCCCCAATAATTATATTTCCACTATCAGCTTTATCTTTTTCAGATATCATGTTAAATAATGTAGTTTTTCCTGCTCCATTGGGCCCTATTATTCCTACTATTGCCCCTGGTGGAACTTTAAATGATAAATTATCAATTAATAATTTATCTCCAAAACCTTTACTTACATTTTTAACTTCAATAACATTAGCGCCTAGTCTTTCTCCAGAAGGAATAACAATTTGCTGAGGAGATGGACCTTTTTCTCTAGCCAAAGATTCTGCAACTAAGACCTCATAGGCATTTACCCTCGCTTGTGACTTAGATTGTCTTGCTTTTGGATTTTGTCTCACCCAATCTAGCTCATTAGCAATAGTTTTCTGTATAGAAACTTCTTCTCTAGCTTCTTGCTGAAGTCTTTTCTGTTTATGCTCCAACCAGTTAGAATAATTACCTTCAAATGGGATTAAATTTCCTCGATCAATCTCTAAAATCCAACCAGCAACATTATCTAAAAAATACCTATCATGGGTAATAGCCACTACTGTGCCAGGAAAATCAGCTAACGTTCTTTCTAGCCAAGCTACGGATTCTGCATCTAAATGATTAGTTGGTTCATCTAATAACAACATATCTGGCTTAGATAAAAGTAATTTACATAAAGCTACCCTTCTTCTTTCTCCTCCGGATAAATCAGATATATTACTATCAGCAGAGGGACAACGTAACGCATCCATTGCAATTTCAATGTGCCTATCTATATCCCAACCATCAATTGCGTCAATTTTTTCTTGAAGACCAGCTTGTTTTGCTAAAAGATCATTCATCTCTTCATCTGTTGATACTTCACCAAATTTTAAACTTACTTCTTCAAACTCCTTTAAAGTATCTTTTACATCCGAGATACCTAACATAATATTTTCAAATACATTTAAATCTTTTTCTAAAATAGGTTCTTGAGCTAAGTACCCTACTTTTATATTCTCAGCTGACCAGGCTTCCCCAGAAAATTCATTATCTAAACCAGCCATAATTTTTAATAAAGTAGATTTACCTGCTCCATTTGATCCCAACACACCAATTTTAGCACCTGGATAAAAAGATAACCAGCCGTCTTTTATAACTTGCTTACCGCCTGGCCAAGTTTTATTTAATTCTTTCATTACATAAACATATTTAGCGCTCATAAACCAAACCTCCATTCATACAGGATAATTACTTTATATATTATAAAGATAAATATATAAAAAAGACTTATAAACAATTAAAATAAGAAGCAAAGTATTCTTTATAAAAAGTATAGAGAATAAAGGGTATTAAAATGTATAAAACAAAATTTTTAGGGCTAATTATAGGAATAGTGTTTCTTATGATTGCATGTTTATTTTCTTCTCCTGAAACATTAAATACTAAGGCATGGTTAACCTTAGGAGTTGCAATGCTTATGGCAACCTGGTGGCTAACAGAAGCTATACCTTTACCAGTTACAGGTTTATTACCACTAATATTTTTTCCTATATTAGGTGTAAGTTCTATAAAAGAAACAGCACAAGCTTTTAGTCATCCAATAATATTTCTTTTTATGGGAGGTTTTATTATTGGCCTAGCCATGCAACATACAGGTCTTCATAAAAGAATAGCTTATTATATAATAGCTAAATTTAAGAATGGTCCGAAATCTCTAATTTTTGGATTTATGTGTGCTACTGCCTTTTTATCAATGTGGATTAGTAATAGTGCAACCGCTATTATGATGTTGCCAATTGCTTTATCCATTATAACTGTATTTAAAGAAGATAAAAATACCGCAAAAAATAATAACTTTGATAAAGCATTAGTATTAAGTATCGCATTTTCTGCAACTATAGGAGGCATAGCAACAATAATTGGAACTCCTCCTAATACAGTAATGGCTGCTATGTTGTCTGAATTATATAATTATGAAATAAATTTTTTAGACTGGCTAAAAATTGGATTACCTACTTCACTTATACTGCTGCCTATAACATGGATAGTACTTACATTTTTATGCTTTCCTTTAGACTCATCAATAATTATAAAAAATAAAATAATTAATGATAAAATAAAAAAATTAGGAAAAATTTCTCAGGATGAAATAATGGTAGGGGTAGTATTTATAATAACTGCTTCTTTATGGATATCTAGAAAGTGGATTTCAAGTGCATTGGAAAATATTATTCCGTCAGGTGCATTAAATGACTC
>DQLC01000071.1 GCA_015660425.1 Alphaproteobacteria bacterium | reverse complement strand
TTTATATTAAAATTTCTACATATTTCTAATACATTTAAATGTCCTACTATATTACTCTTTATATATTCCATAGGTGCTTCAAGTGAATATCTAACGCCTGCCTGAGCTGCTAAATGACAAACCTTAGATATATTATATTTTTTTATAATAGTTTCTAAAGATGAATAATTAGATATATCAATATTTTCAAAATTTAGATTTTTATAAATTTTTAAGTTTTTTAATCTATTTTTTTTTAAATTTATATCGTAATAATTAGAAATATTATCAATTCCTAAAACGCTATCTCCTCTTTTCAGAAGACTTTTTGCAAGATGTGAACCAATAAAACCTGCAATACCTGTAACTAATATAGTCATAATAATTTTATATTCCACTTCAATACATAATGATATACACTATAAATATTACTAGTAAAATTAATGATTATAAATTTATTGTAAAAATTCATAAAAATAGTTTATAATACAATATATTATTTCAGTTAATAAGAGATTACATATCAGATCTACAATAAAAATGTTTGTATTATAAGTCTATATAAGAAAGTCAGAGGTATGGAATTAAAAACAAAAGTAACTTTGGATGATAAATATTCTTTAGACATAGGCAGAATATACATTACTGGAACTCAAGCTTTAGTTAGACTTCCTATGATCCAAAGACAAAGAGACAAAAATAATAATTTAGATACTGCTGCCTTCATATCAGGATATAGAGGTTCCCCGCTTGGTATGTATGATAAATCATTATGGGCTGCAAAGAAATTTTTAAACAATAATGACATAAATTTCACTTCTGGATTAAATGAAGACCTTGCAGCTACAGCAGTTTGGGGGTCTCAACAATCAGGATTAATCTCAAAAAGCACTAAAGATGGTATTTTTGGAATATGGTATGGAAAAGGACCAGGAGTAGATAGATCTGGAGATGCATTTAAACATGCTAACTCTGCAGGAACTTCTCCTAATGGGGGAGTTTTAGCTCTTCTTGGAGATGACCATACTGCAAAATCTTCTACTTTAGCACACCAAAGTGAATACGCTATGGTAGATGCTCAAATTCCTGTATTAAACCCTTCTAATGTTCAAGAAATTTTAGATTATGGATTAATTGGTATTGCACTATCACGATATGCAGGTGTGTGGACTGCAATGAAGTGTGTAACAGCAAATATAGATAGTTCAGCTTCAGTAAATATAGACTTAGATAGAATTAAAATTATAAAGCCTGATTTTGAAATGCCTCCTGAAGGTGTTCATATTAGATGGCCAGATATGGATATATTAGTACAAGAAAAAAGATTAACAAATATAAAATTACCTGCTGTAAAAGCTTTTGCTAAAGCCAATAATATAAACCATTCTATTTGGTCTAAAGGAAATAAAAACATAGGAATTGTAAGCACAGGAAAAGCCTATTCTGAAGTTAGACAGGCTTTATCAGACTTAAATATTGATGAACAATATGCTGAAAAGCTTGGATTACATTTGTTTAAAGTTGGTATGCCATGGCCTCTAGAAGAATCTGCAATAATTGAATTCTGTTCAAATATGGAAGAAGTTATAGTTTTTGAAGAAAAAAGACCCTTAATAGAAGACCAAGTTAAAAAAATTATGTTTAACCAAGCCAACAGGCCTAAACATATCGTTGGTAAACGTAATGAAAATAATGAAGAACTTATACATTCTACTGGAGAACTCACTCCAGATTTTGTTTCTGAAATTATAGCCGAAAGAATTACTAAAACTAATCAAGATGAAAATATATTAAATAAATTAAGAATTATAAAGCAAAACGAACCTGATACAACTGCTATTCAAGGTATAGCAAATAGAACTCCTTATTTTTGCTCTGGTTGTCCACATAATACTTCTACAAAAGTACCGGAAGGAAGTAAAGCAATGGCAGGTATAGGTTGTCATTTTATGGCTTCATGGATGGATAGAGATACTGATCTTTTTACCCATATGGGTGGAGAAGGAGCAAACTGGATTGGAATGGCTCCATTTGTTGAAGACCAACATATATTCCAAAATATTGGTGATGGAACTTATAATCACTCTGGCATTCTTGCAATTAGAGCTGCTGTAGCTGCAAAAGTTAATATGACTTATAAAATATTATTTAATGGTGCTACTGCTATGACAGGAGGGCAACCTGCTGAAGGAGGTCCAACTCCCGCTAGAATTTCGCATCAATTATATGGTGAAGGTATAAAAAGAATAGCTGTAGTTACTGATGAGCCAGAAAAATATGGTATTAACTCTGATTTCGCTAAAGGTACTAGTATAAATCATAGACGCGATATAGACCAAGTTCAAAAAGAATTAAGATCCTGGCCTGGTGTATCAATTATGATATATGACCAAACATGTGCAACAGAAAAAAGAAGACGTCGTAAAAGAGGATTAATGGAAGATCCGGATAAAAGAAGTTTTATTAATGATTTAGTATGTGAAGGCTGTGGTGATTGCTCTAAAACTTCAAATTGTATTTCTATAGAACCTTTAGAAACTAAATTGGGAAGAAAGCGTAAGGTTAACCAATCTACATGTAATAAAGATTTCAGTTGTGTAGATGGTTTTTGCCCTTCATTTGTGACAGTTACAGGGGCTACTCCTAAAAAAAGAAAAGTCACTTCTGCATCTGATATACCTACAGAAATATTTAATAAAATACCTCGACCAAAAGAAATTAATTTAGACAAACCTTTTGATATTGTTGTTACAGGTATTGGAGGTACAGGAGTTGTTACTATTGGAGCCCTTATTGGAATGGCTTCACATATAGAAAATAAAGGTGTAAGTGTATTAGACCAAGTTGGGGTTGCTCAAAAAGGTGGAGCAGTTCTTAGTCATATAAGAGTAGCATCAACTCCAGAAATAATTCATTCAGTAAAAGTTGGAAAAACAAGTGCTGATCTAATTTTAGGGTGTGATATGGTTGTAGTTACTTCCAGTCCTGTTAGAGAATTAATGAATATAAATAGTACACATTCCATTATTAATGATCATGAAACACCAGTGGCAGGCTTTGTATTAGATCCAGACCATTCTTTTGGAGGCAAAAGAATGCATCAAATAATTAAGAAATCATCTAAAACTACCAACTTTATAAATTCTATTAAAATTGCCACTGCTATGTTTGGAGATTCTATAGCTTCAAATATGTTTATTACTGGTTACGCACTTCAAAAAGGCTTTATTCCTGTTCTTCCAGAAAGTATGGAAGAAGCAATAAAACTTAATAATATGGCAATCGATATGAATATATCTGCATTTAGATGGGGAAGAATGGCAGCACATGATTATAAATATGTTGAAAAAGAAGCTGCTCCTTTTATGCCAAATATGGAAATACAACATGATGAATATAAACTTCAAGATTTAATGGATGATAGAACTGATTTTTTAATCAAATATCAGAATAAAAATTATGCAAATGCCTATATTGATTTAGTCAATAAAACTATAGATGTAGAAAAATCTATTGATAAAAATAAAGATGACTTATCAAAGGCGGTAGCTAAGTATTTCTCAAAATTAATGGCGTATAAAGATGAATATGAAGTTGCTAGATTATATACTAATGGAGAGTTTAAAGAAAAATTAAATAATGCCTTTGAAGGAAAATTAAAACTAAAATTTCATGTTGCGCCTCCCTTATTTGCACCAAAAGACCCAAATACAGGAAAACTAAAAAAAATTACTCTAGGTTCATGGATACTGCCAGTATTTAAAATTCTATCTAAGTTGAAATTTTTAAGAGGTACACTGTTAGATCCTTTTGGAAAAACAAAAGAACGTAAAATGGAGAGATTTTTAATAAATCAATATAAAAAAGATATAGAGAAAGTGTTAAAAACTGTAAATTCTAAAAATATTTCTTTAGCAGTTGAAATAGCTTCTATTCCAGAAATTATTAGAGGTTATGGTCATGTAAAAGAAGAAAATATAAAAATAGCTGCAATTAAAAGAAATCAACTATTTAAACAATGGAATTCTAAAAAGGTTTTAACAAATTTTGAGAAAAAAAATCTTCAACCTTCAGATTCTGATAAAATTATGTTTGCATAGAAAATGGTTTTAATTCAACCATAGCTGCGCAGTAATATTTTTATCATCCGTTATAAAATAGTAAACGTAAAATAATTAAACAATCAAAGAAATATCTTCTAGATGAATGATAATAAATCTACAATTTCTGGTAAAGTAAAACGATATGCTAAAGTAAGTAGTAAAATTACCAGTGTTACTGCCC
>DQLC01000101.1 GCA_015660425.1 Alphaproteobacteria bacterium | reverse complement strand
TGGAGAATATCTTTTTAAAATAGAAACTTCTTGATTATTCAAATCTAGTCCTGCAATGCCAATTATAGCTTTCTTTGATTCTTCCATATAATTACTACTTATCTTGAACTATCAAACATTCATTATCATTAACATTAAGGTTTAAACATAACTCGTATACATCTTTAATATCATTATATGGGCCTGCTCTTACTCTATAATATGTGCCTCTATCACCTAAATCTGCTGAAATAATCTTTAAATTTAATTTATTAAGAATTAAATTTGAAGACATTTTATATTCATTAATTAATTTTTTAGCCTTTTCAATTGTTTTATAAGAAGCTAATTGTAAATATAGATTATTAATATTATTAGTATTAACACTAGTTTCTTTTTTATTTATATCATCAATTTCAATAACTTCTTCATTTTGCATAACTTCTTTGGGAAGTAATTTTTCTCTAGTTACATTATAAATTTCAAGAGAATCTCCAACAAAATTAAAGCCTTCTTGATTTTTAGGCATACTTTTATATTTAAGATTATCTGCTTTAATATGTGTTAACTTATAATCATTAAAAAAACTTAAATGTACATAATCATAGATAAAATAACTTCCAACAATTACAATCACTAAAAATATTATAATTTTAAACATTTAGTTACCTACTCATCATAATTAAGATAAATCTTCAGCTGGTTTTACTCCAATTATAGATAATCCAGAAAACAAAATTATTTTAACAATTTTAGCTAAGGATAAACGCGCTGTAGTGAGCTTAATATTATCTTTTACAATATATCTCAATTCTGAATTAGTATTACCTAAAGACCATGAATAATGAAATGCACTAGCTAAATCATTTAAGTAAAAAGTTATTCTATGAGGTTCATTAGCTTTTGCAGCAGCCTCCACCTGTCGAGGCCATTTTGATATAATCTTTATTAAATTTAATTCAAATGTATTGTCTAATAACTCAAAATCAATGTTATCAATGTCTTTATTTAAATCTATTCCAAGACTAATAGCCTTTTTATATAAGGAATTAATTCTTATATTTGCATATTGTACATAATATACAGGATTATCTTTTGATTGTTCTTGTACTTTCAATATATCAAAGTCTAATGGTGCATCATTTTTCCTAGTCAACATTATAAATCTTAAAACATCAGCACCAACAGCATCTACTACACTTTTCATGGTAACAAAATTACCAGCTCTTTTGGACATTTTGACTGGTTTGCCATCACTATTGAGGTTAACAAGTTGGCATAACTTTACATCAAAATTAATAGTTGAAGATGGGAATGATTTTATAATTCCTTCAATTCTTTTTATATATCCTCCATGATCAGCACCCCATATATTAATAATAGAAGAATAATTTCTTAAAAACTTTTCATAATGATAAGCAGCATCAACAGCAAAATACGTCCATGAATTATCCGATTTTTTAAGAGGCCTATCTACATCATCTCCAAAGGCAGTAGATTTAAAAAGTAATTGAGGTCTACTTTTCCAATCTTCTTTTTTTAATCCTTTGGGGGGCGCTAAAACACCTTCATATATCATATTATTTTCATTTAATATTTTAACTACCTTCTCTATAAAACCGTTTGATTTTAAAAATTCTTCTGATGTAAAAACATCATGATGAATATTAATAGAAGACAAATCATCTTTAATTAAATCCATCATAGAACTTATACTAATTTTTTTAAAAGTATCTAGCCACTCAATCTCATCAGAATTTAAAAATTTATCTCCATAATGATTAATAATATTCTGCGCAACTGGAATTAAATATTCTCCAGGATACAAATCATCTTTAAAAATCTCTTTCTTATTATTTAATATTTCTAAATATCTAAGATAAACAGACTTAGCTAAGTTTACAATTTGTTGACCTGAATCATTTATATAATATTCCCTCGTAATATGATAACCCACATATTCAAGCAAATTAGCTAAAGAATCTCCAAAAACTGCTCCTCTTGCATGACCTATATGCATTGGACCAGTTGGATTAGCCGATACATATTCAATATTAACCTTTTCTAAATTACCATAATTACTTTTTCCATATTTATTTTTGTAACAAAGGACCGTACGACAACATTCATAAAGTATAGCTTTATCAAGATATAAGTTTATAAAACCTGGGCCAGCTATTTTAGCTTCATAAATATATTCATTTTTTTTAATTAAAATTATTATATCTGCTGCAATTTCTTTTGGGTTTTTATTTAAAATTTTTGAGCTTAATAATGCAATATTTGTTGCAATATCTCCATGAGTTTCATCTTTTGGGGGTTCTGAAGTAATTTTATTTAAAATATTTTTATCTTCAATACCCATAGAAATAGCAACATCAATAATTATTTTTCGAATATCTTCAAAAATATTCATAAATATTACCACCTATAATTTTATAAATCATTTAACTTAACGATCGCGTTTATCATATAAAGAAGTTCCAGTCCATCCTCCATGTAAATCAAAGAGCCTTTTATGTTCCATAACAGCATATCTATCAGTCATTCCGGCTATATAATCAGATATTAGTCTATAGAGATCTATATCTGATTTAACATTTTCAGCCTCATCTCTCCATTCTGAAGGCAAAATATTAACATCTTTAGAAAAGGCATTAAATAAATCTTCTATAATTTTTTTAGCCTTTAAAGTCATTCTATTAACTATTGTGTGTTTATACATTCTGCCAAATAGAAACATCCTTAATTTCTGATTATCTATAAACATTTTTCTAGAAAACTTAACTACTGTATTTCCATAAAGTCTAATATCTTCAGCATTTTTAAATTTTTCTTTATTTATAATTTCTTCATATTCACTAACTACATCATTTATCATTAAATTTATTAAACTTCTTATTGTTTCATGAATTAATCTTCTTTTTTCAATATTTTTCCATTTAAATCTATTATATTCTATTACCTTACCAACATGTTCAATTTCTGCTAAAGCATTTAAAGTAAATAAACCTGCTCTTAATCCATCATCTATATCATGATTACAATATGCAATATCATCAGCTATAGCTGCTACTTGCGCTTCTGGACCAGCATATTTTTTTAAACTCAAATCAAGTAACTTATTTTTTTGTAAAATAAGTTTTTGATGATCTTTGATCACTGTTGGTATATTATTTAGTAATGGACCATTATGTTTAACTATACCTTCTAAAGATTCCCAAGTTAAATTCAAACCATCAAAATCAGCATATTTTTTTTCAAGTATTGTAACTATCCTCAAAGTTTGTGCATTATGGTCAAAACCACCTTTTCTCTTCATAGAATAATTTAAAGCTTCTTCGCCTGCATGACCAAATGGCGTATGACCCAGATCATGAGCTAAAGCAATAGTTTCAGCTAAATCTGAATCCAACCCCAAACGTGTTGCAATAGTTCTAGCTATTTGAGCAACTTCAATAGTATGGGTTAATCTAGAGCGAAAATTGTCACCCTCATGTTGGACAAAAACTTGAGTTTTATGTTCTAAACGGCGAAAAGCAGCAGAATGAACTAATCTATCCCTATCCCTCATAAAAGGGTTTCTATATGAAGATTCTTTTTCTATATAAAAACGTCCTTTACTCTTTTTAAAATCAGTTCTATAATTTTGCAATTTAGACATATATAGTGTATTAGCTTTCTTATAAATTAATTTATATATATATACATAACTTGAAATTATATAAATTTGAACTAACATTATATTATTATGGTAATAATGTAAAAATGGGTATACTTATGCAAGAATTATCAATAACAGAAGATGCTTTAAAACGTATCAAACTTATCCAATCTCAAGAAGGAAATAGGTTTCTTAGAATTACTGTTGATGGGGGGGGATGCTCTGGATTCTCATATTCATTTAATTTTGATAATAAACAATTAGAAGGAGATATCATAGCTTCTACTGATAAAAATGGAAACCCTACTCTAGTAACAGATAGTATATCATTCAACTATTTAACGGGCTCACAAATCACATGGAAAGAAGATTTAAGTAGTGCGTCTTTTTCTATTGATAACCCAAATGCAACTTCTAGTTGTGGCTGTGGAACATCTTTTTCGGTAACGTAATATGAAAATAGCGACTTGGAACGTTAACTCAATTAGAGTAAGGCTTCCCCATGTAAAAGATTTTGTACATGTACAATCCCCGGATGTTTTGCTATTGCAAGAACTTAAAGCACAAGATAAAGATATACCAATATCAGATTTGGAAGATTTAGGCTATAATGTCATATACAAAGGACAAAAAGCCTATAATGGTGTAGCAATTTTATCTAAACACCCTATCGAAGATGTTAATGATAAATTGTATTCAAATACTGAAAATGATGAGCAAGCTAGATATATTGAATGTTGGATAGATGCCAAGAATAGTGGGTTCAGAATAGCTTCAATATACTTACCTAACGGAAATCCTATAAACACCGAAAAGTTTGATTATAAAATAGATTGGATGAACAAGTTAAAAAAAAGATCTAAACAATTACTTGATAATGAAGAATGTGTAATACTAGGTGGTGATTTTAATGTCTGCCCAGAAGATAGAGACGCAGCTAACCCAGAGAATATGAGAAATGATGCTTTATTTCAACCGGAATCAAGAGCTAAACTAAGAGAAATTATTAATTTAGGTTACTACGATGCATGGAGAGCAATTAATCCCGATATAACGGAATGGAGTTACTGGGATTATGGAAGAGCATTTGAGCAAAACAAAGGGCTAAGAATAGATCATTTTCTGCTTTCTCCTATAGCTTTAGATAGACTAGAATCCATAGAAATAAATAAATATCATAGATCTTTAGAAAGACCATCTGATCATGCTCCAGTAATTATAAATATTTCCGATTAACTTTGCACCTAGCAACTAAAAATTTATGATAGTAGTTAAAAAAAATAATTTTCTTACATATAGAAAAAAAAATTATAGATGTTCACTTGGAATAAATGGACTCAGCAAAAAAAAAGTAGAAGGAGATCAATGTACACCTGTTGGAATTTTTACTTTAGGTAATTTATATGTAAGAACTGACAAGATAAAAAACCTTAAGACAAATTTTTATTATTCTTCTATAACAAAAACAATGGCTTGGTCAAATGAACCTAACAGTAAAAATTATAACAAATTAATAGATATAAATCATCCTCATACAGAAAAAATGTATAGAAATGATAATATATATGATCTTATCTTAGTAATAAATTATAATGTGAATCCAACTATTCCT
>DQLC01000001.1 GCA_015660425.1 Alphaproteobacteria bacterium | reverse complement strand
TTGAAACAGAAAAAATTATGTTGATTGCTGTTCCTTGCATAAGCATAGATGGGTCAAACACAAATAATATAGGAAGAAAAAATAATATTGATCCTAAACGCATTGATAAAAAACCTGTCTTTAAAGCTGAGGTATTAGATATACTTGAAGCTGTTATTGCGGCAATTGCAACAGGTGGGGTAATAAAAGATAGTACTCCCCAATATAGAACATATAAATGAGCTGCTAAAGGACTTATTCCTCCTTCTATGATTGCTGGAGCAAGAACAATTGCTAAAAATATATAGCAAGCGCTAACAGTCATTCCAATACCAAGTACTAAAGAAGCAATTGCTCCAAATATTAAAATCATAAATAAGTCACCACCTGCTAAAAATACTAATTCTCTGGACAAGGAGGTACCAACACCGGTTAATGACATAGCTCCAATAATTACACCTACGCCAGATAAAAGAGATACAATTCTAGCTATAATCTCTCCTATCTTAATAAATATATTTAACCAATCATTTAATTTAATTTTATTAAAGTTTCGTAATAATAATATTATTATCAAAAATAGTGATGATATAATAGGTGCTTCACTTTCTAATTTAGCAGACATAATTAACCAAACGAGACATATAAAAGACATAATAAAAGGAAAGCCATTTGTAATAGTAGGTAATAATTTTGGTATATTATTTAGTTCCATACCCTTTAAATTATTTTTTGCTGCATAAAGATCAGTTTGAATGATGAGAGCAATATAAAATATTATACCAGGCAAAAGTGCAGCTAAGAGGATTTCTGAATATGGAAGATTTAAGAAAGATGCCATAATAAATGCAACAGTACCCATAACAGGTGGCATGAGTACTCCACCAGTAGATGCACATGCTTCTATAGCAGCCGCATATCTTCCAGAATAACCAGCTTTTTTCATGGCAGGAATGGTAAGTGAGCCGCTAGTTATCACATTACTAGTTGGGCTTCCTGATAACATACCAAAAAATCCAGAAGCTAATACAGCAACTTTTGCAGGCCCTCCTCTATATTTACCCATTAAAGATTCTGCAATATTTATAAAAAATTTACCACCGCCCGTTTCGGCAAGAATTATACCATATATTAAAAATCCTATTAATAAGCTTCCTGCTACCCTCATAGGTATTCCAATTAAACTGTCTAATCCCATGCTATGTGCTCTTGCAGCTTCTGTAATACTATACATATTTCCCCATAAAGCTCCTGGCATGTGGTCAGCAAAAATAGGATATAACGTAAAAAATATTGCTATATAAAATATAAATTTTCCACCAGTTCTTCTCAATGATTCTAAGGATAAAATAATTAATATAAAACTTAAAATAGTAGGTAATATTGGAGCATCAATATCCCAGCCATTACTTAAAATATTTTCAGAGTTAATAGAAAAATATAATCCTATAAAAAATATAGAAATTGCAGCTACAACATCAATAAATAAAATTTTATTTTTATATTTTTTACTTATAGGGAATAATAAAAATGATAATGGTTGAAAGAAAGCTATTAGAAGATATAAAAAGCTATTTGATACTGGATAAAAATTAAAAATTCCAAAATTAAAAACCTGATTGATAGTAATTAAACACCCAAAAATGGTTAATAGTATAATTATAAACTTTGGAGTAATTGTTATTCTTTCATTAAAATTACTATTAATTTTTAGCAAGCACAGATTCTCTTTCTTTTAACCATTCTATTTTAAAAGCTTTATCATCAAGTTTAGAATTTTCTTGAATAAAATTATTCCAAGTATTTTTTAATAAATTTAATCTTTTTAATCTAGCATTATTCCATTCCTCATCTTCTTGCGACCAAAGTTTTTTTTCTTTTAAATATTTTATAACCCCCTTATGAATAGGAATTTCAGCTGGAGTGCCTGAGGCTAAATCTAGCCGCCATTTATGCATTACAGCATTTATATCCTTATAAAAATTAAATGATTCATCTAAAGCTTTTATAAAATTATATATTTCTTCTTCTGTTGAATCTGCATAGACAGTTAAATTTGGATAATTATATCCTCCGATGTAAGTAGGATTATCTTCATTTAAGCCTGCCCCTAAGGTTTCAATTTGTGGTTTCATAAAAGGGACTAATTTATTTAGTTTAATCCAACCTTCTATATTACTTTCAGGCATATCTAGCCATTTAATACCTTTTTTGGAAGCAGCTAATTCATAAACTGCAGAACCAGTAGGCACTGCTCCAGCTGCATCTAGTCTCCCATTTTGCAGGGCTTTAATAGTTGGGGCAAAGCCTGGGTAGGTGACTGGAATTACATCATTCCATGTAAGGTTGGCAAAAGACATAATAGCTAAAACTTTTACATTCAATGATGGATTTGCTGTAACATATGCAACTCTTTTGCCTTTTAAATCTGCAATAGTATTAATTCCTGCGTCTGCCGGAACAGCTATGCCAAATGTATTTGGCCTCCCTATTATTAATCGTAAATCTTGTGGTCCCCATTTTTTAGAAGAAAAATCATGTATACCTTCACTTGCAAAATAAGCTTCCGATCCTAGAAAACTAACACTTACTCTTTTTCTTTTTAATAAAAGAAGTCGCCCTATAGATGTTCCAGAAGGCTGAAGTCTAACTCTTATGTCATATTTTTTCATCATGCCTTCAGCTAAAGCAGATGCCTCTGTATATCCTGAGGCTCCTATATCATAGCTTGACCATACCATTGTTTTAGGTAAATTATTATCTGATAAGGATGCGTTGATATTGGTATAAATTAAGATTGTACTTATTAGGGTTATAAAATATTTCATTATTTATTTCGTGCCGTTTTTAAAGCATTTGCATACCACTCTAATTCCTCAGAGAATCTAATAAATTCTTTATTACGTTCTTCTTTATCCTCTGAAATTCTTTCTCCGGCATCATTAAAATTTTTATTAACAAACGGAGCATGTATCATCGCAGGAATTGGAGGCATTCCAAGTTGCGCAAGAAATGCTTTTAAAGGTGACGAAACTCTTACTCCACCAAAAGGTGATACTGAATATGTTGTAACAGCTGAGGGCTTTCTTTGATACTCTGAATAAAAATGATCTAAAATATTTATTAGTGCAGGGGGCATAAAATGATTATATTCAGCACTTACTATTACAAATGCATCTGATGAATCTAATTCTTGATGCATTTTTTCTAGTTCAATAGGTGCAGAACCTTTATTATAATCTATATACCGTTTGGTTAAGGTTTCTATACTAATATTCATAGGGTCTATGAGTATTGCATTATTCCCCCTGTTGGAAAGTTCATTCTGTATATATTTTGCAAATTTTATTCCTTGCCTACCATCTCTAGTAGAACCATAAATAACACTAATTTTTAATGACATGTTGTGTAATCCTATTTTATATCAATATTTAAGGCATTAATTGTCCACCATTTACTTCTATTACTTGGCCGGTTATATAAGAACTTAATTCTTCAGAAGATAAAAACAAATAAGTGCCTGCTAATTCTTCAGAAGTTCCCATTCTTCCCATGGGAATAGAATTAATCATTCCTTGCAAAATATCAGGAGGAGAGAATTGTTCATGAAAAGGCGTATCTATAATTCCAGGTGCTATAGCATTTACGCGAATATTATCACTAAGTAATTCTCTAGCCATACCTCTTGTAAACGTGCTAACCCATGCTTTTGAAGAAGAATAAAAAACAGCTCCCATGCTTCCTCCAATTCTTGC
>DQLC01000042.1 GCA_015660425.1 Alphaproteobacteria bacterium | reverse complement strand
TGTTTTATTTTAACTAAGTACCAATTTATAAAGATTTCTAAATCTATACTATAGATAATAGATATACTAATATTAATATAGGAAAATGTATAATATCCATAACAAGTAAAATGTAACAAATAACACACCAGATACTCTATTTATAGAATAACGATATTTATAAAACCCTACTAAAATTATCGTTGATAATATGAAGGGGACTATATCTGAAATGGTTAAAAGATTAGGATCTGATTTTAAGGCCTCATTCCCAGATATTAATATAGTAACTCCACCAATCCCAAGAATATTAAAAATATTAGACCCAACAATATTACCAATTGCAATATTATTCTCTTTTTTTACTGCCGCTATAATAGAAGTAGCCACTTCAGGTAGAGAAGTTCCAAATGCTAAAACTCCTAAACCTATAATTGTCTCACGTATTCCATAATATCTAGCTAAATCTATTGCCCCTGTTGTTAGTAATATAGCCCCTAAAGATACACCTATTAAACCTAATATAAATACCATCAATGCTTTTGGTAGAGACAAGTTTTCTTTCTGACTTTCTTCAATATAATTTTGGTTACTAAATTTTATAATATAAAAGATATATAAAAACAGACAAAATATTAATATAAGACCTACCCACCAATAAGTAATAGATACATTAAACAATAAAATTATTAAAATAATAGTACTAGCTAATAAAACCTTTATATCTAATGGAAAACTACCTTTTGGAGGAGAAACAGAAATAATAATTGCAGCCATACCTAATGCTAAAAACACATTAGCAATATTAGACCCTAAAATATTACCAATTGCAGCTCCTGGATTACCCGAAAAACTTGCATAACCTGAAACAAATAACTCTGGGGCTGAAGTCCCAAATGCGACAAGTGTTCCAGATATTATATAAGGAGATATCTTAAATATGCTTGATAAACTTACTGCTCCTCTAACTAAAAAGTCACCAGAAGAAGCTAAAATCAATAATCCTAAAATTATGTATAATACCATTATATAAAGGCTTACTATAAATAAATGTTAATGTTAAGTTCTTTCAGAAATTGCTTTTTTAATCTTAGAAATTGCCTTAGCTGGATTAAGTCCTTTAGGGCAAGTTTTAGTACAATTCATAATAGTGTGGCATCTGTATAATTTAAAAGAATCTTCTAGTGCATCTAAACGTTCTTCTGTAGATTCGTCTCTGGTGTCTGCAATCCATCTATATGCTTGAAGTAAAGTAGCTGGACCTAAATATTCATCTCCATTCCACCAATATGATGGGCAACTAGTGGAACAACAAAAACATAATATACATTCATATGCTCCATCTAGTTCTTTTCTTTCTTCTGGACTTTGTCTTCTTTCTAACCCATCTTCAGTAATAGATTCACTTTTAATCCATGGCTCTATAGATGCATATTGCTTATAAGCCTTAGATAAATCAGGAACCAAATCTTTTATAACTTCCATATGAGGTAAAGGATAAATTTTAACGTCTCCTGAAACATCGTTTATATTTTTTGTACAAGCTAACGTATTTGTCCCATCAATATTCATAGAACATGATCCGCAAACTCCCTCTCTACAAGAACGGCGGAATGTAAGACTTGGGTCCACTTTATTTTTTATATATATTAATGCATCTAAAACCATAGGCCCACAATTATCTAGATCAATTTCATATGTATCTAATCTTGGATTATCTTTTGTCTCCGGATCATATCTATATATTTTAAATGTTTTCTTTCCAGAAACATCTGTTTCCAAGGAAAATATATTTCCCTTTGAAATTTTTGAATTTTTTGGAAGTGTTAGTTGAACCATTTTAATATACCCGAGCTTTAGGAGGAAAACTTTGAACATCATTTGTAAGTGAATTTAAAGTAACTTTACTACTTCCAAGTTTAACTTCTCCATCCTTTTCCCAAGCTAAACTGTGAAATAGCCAATTTTCATCATCACGATCAGGAAAATCTTCTCTTGCGTGAGCTCCTCTACTTTCTTTTCTATTTCTAGCAGAGGCCATTGTTACTATAGCTTGCTCCAATAAATTTTTTAGTTCCAAGCTCTCTAATAAATCTGTATTCCAAATCATAGACCTATCAGTAAGAGAAATATTTTTAAATTCTTTCCACACATTATTAATTCTTTTCATTCCCTCATCTAAAATTTCTCCAGTTCTAAACACAGCACAATTTTCCTGCATTGCTCTCTGCATTTCTAAACGAATATCCGAAGTTTGAGCAGAACCTTTAGAATACCTAACCTCATCTAATCTATCTAAAGCCTCTTCACCTGTATTTTTAGAAGCAGGTTTTTGAGTTGCTCCAGGTTTAAGAGTATCACCTAAATGTATACCTGCAGCTCTTCCAAAAACCACCAAATCAAGTAAAGAATTAGAGCCTAAACGATTTGCTCCATGAACAGAAACGCACGCCGCTTCTCCAACAGCACACAAGCCTTCAACTACTTCTTTAGTATCACCTCCTTTACCAGTCAAAACCTCACCAGTATATTTTGATGGAATACCACCCATATTATAATGACAAGTGGGTAAAACTGGAATAGGTTCGCGCGTTACGTCAACTCCCGCAAAAATCCTAGCTGTTTCTTTTATTCCAGGCAATCTTTCATTAATTACCTTTGAATCTAAATGTTCTAAATGAAGAAAAATATGATCAGCATCTTTTCCTACTCCTCTTCCTTCATGAATTTCAACAGTCATTGCTCTTGCTACAACATCTCTAGAGGCCAAATCTTTTGCATGAGGTGCGTACCTTTCCATAAATCGTTCTCCAGAGCTATTTGTAAGATATCCTCCTTCACCTCTTGTTCCTTCCGTAATCAAACACCCTGCTCCATATATACCAGTTGGATGAAATTGAACGAACTCCATATCTTGAAGAGGTAAACCGGCTCTTAATGCCATAGCATTTCCATCGCCAGTACAAATATGGGCAGATGTTGCTGAAAAATATACTTTACCATAACCACCAGTAGCTAAAACTACTGTTTGAGCCATAAACCTATGGATAGTGCCATCCTCCAAGCACCATGCCATTATGCCTCTACAAACTCCATCTTCCATTATCAAATCTAAGGCAAAATATTCTATAAAAAATTCTGCATTATTTTTCAGAGCTTGCTGATATAAAGTATGCAATATTGCATGACCTGTCCTATCAGCAGCCGAACATGTTCTATGTGCTTGAGGTCCATCACCAAACTCTGTTGTCATGCCACCAAAAGGTCTTTGATAAATTTTACCCTCTTCTGTTCTAGAAAACGGAACACCATATTTTTCTAACTCTATTACAGCAGCACCCGCTTCCTTACACATATACTCAATAGCATCTTGATCTCCTAACCAGTCACTACCTTTCACTGTGTCATACATATGCCAACGCCAATCATCTTCTCCCATATTACCTAAAGCAGCGCTTATTCCTCCTTGAGCAGCAACTGTATGTGAACGTGTTGGAAAAACTTTTGTCAAACAAGCCGTTTTCAAACCTTTTTCTGCAAGCCCTAATGTCGCCCTTAATCCTGCTCCTCCAGCCCCTACTACTACTACATCATATACATGATCAATAATATTATAAGCTTTCGGCATTTTTCACTCCTAATTAAAAATAATTATTTTTAAAATTAATAAAATAGATAATATTACTAATAACCAACTAAGGCTCTTAATTGTAACAATCAACCTTTTTCTTTGTAATTTATTAGATATATAATCTTCTGTTACAACTTGTAGACCTAAACTCATATGCAGAAAACTAGTAATAAAAAACATAGATAAAAATATTGCATTTACTGGAGATTTAACCCAACTAATAGTTTCTTGGAATGAATTATTTTGAATGCACAAAACGGATATTGCTAACCAAAGCGCTAAAATTAAATTTGCGGCAGCTGAATACCTTTGTAGTTTCCAATGCTTAACTACATTGCTCATAGTATTAATCCTAAAGATATGATGCCCATAAATATACTAACAATAATAGTTGCAGCACATACGGCTAATCCAGTCCACTTAGATACGGATAATGATAAACCTAATCCATAATCCCAGAACAAATGCCTAACCCCATTAAACATATGAAAAAATAAAGCTAAAATCCAGCCCATAAGAATTATTTCGCCAATTAATGAATTGGAAAAACATTGCCATAATGCATAATAATCTTGGCCTACAGCTAATAGTAAGATGAAAACTAACATAACTAACAAACCTAATGATAAAAATATTCCGGACAACCTATGAAATATAGATAATACAGAAGTTATTTGAGGTTTATAAATCTGCAAATGTGGAGATAATGGTCTATTTTTATAAGGTTGATCATCACTCATCTTATATATACTTTCTATTAATTAATTCTTCTGCTATTTGCACCGAATTCAAAGCAGCACCTTTTCTTAAATTATCTGATACTACCCACATATTAATGCCACTTGGCACGGTATGGTCAACCCTCAACCTAGATACAAAAACTGAAAAATCAGACACACATTCTATAGGAGTAATATATGTTTCTGTCTCAATATTATCAACTAAAGACACACCATCAGTATCTCCTAGTATTTCTCTAACTTCATCAATATTTACATTATTTTCAAACTCAATATTAACAGATTCAGCATGTCCAATAAATACTGGAACTCTAACGCAAGTTGCGCTTACTTCAATAGACGCATCTAAAATCTTCTTGGTTTCATTAACAATTTTTACTTCTTCTTTAGTACTACCATCATCAATAAATTTATCTATCTGAGGTATGACATTAAAAGCTATTCTTTTAGAAAAATTTGAAGCTCTATCTGTTACTGCCTCATTAGTTCCCGTAGTTCCTGACTCATTAAAAAACATTTTTCTAGTCTGGTCCCACAATTCATCCATAGCAGACTTTCCTGCACCAGAAACTGACTGATAAGTGGAAACTACAATTCTTTTTATAATTGCTAGATCGTGTAAAGGCTTTAATGGTACTAACATCTGAATAGTAGAACAATTAGGGGTTGCTATAATATTTTTGTTTCTATAACCCTCTAATGCTTCTGGGTTTACTTCCGGAATTATTAATGGAACATCAGGGTCCATTCTAAAGTAGGATGTATTATCAATGACTATACACCCTTTATCGCCTGCAATTGGTGCCCATTTTTCTGATACATCAGAACCAGCAGAAAACAGAGCTATATCTACGCTAGAAAAATCAAACTTTTCTACATCTTCTACCTTTAACACCTTATCTCCAAAGCTGACCTCTTTACCTACTGACCTTTTAGACGCCAATGCATATATGTTTTCAATGGGAAAATTTCTTTCCTCTAAAATTGTAATAATCTCATGACCCACAGCCCCAGTGGCTCCAAGAACAGCTACATTATAACCCATTTAAAACTCCATTACTTGTTAAACTATACGACTAATTGATCTAATCGGTTGCAAATTTCAGCACCCATTTGTTCTGTTGAAATTAGGGTTTTACCTGGTTGCATGATATCTGCTGTTCTTAAACCATCTTCTAATGCTTTAGTTACTGCTTTTTCTACTAAATCAGCATCATCATTTCTATCTAAAGAATATCTTAACATCATAGAAAAGGATAATATCATAGCTATAGGATTTGCCTTTCCTTGACCCGAAATATCTGGCGCACTTCCATGCACCGGCTCAAACAAAGACTTTCTAATACCATATTCATTAACTTCTCCCAATGAAGCTGAAGGAAGCATGCCTAAAGACCCTGTTAACTGTGCTGAAATATCAGATAATAAATCTCCAAAAAGATTAGTTGTTACTATAACATCAAATTGATGAGGATCTCTAACAAGTTGCATTGCGCAATTATCTGCAAACATATGCTCTAAAGTAATACTGTTATATTTTTCATCATGTAACTTTTGAATTTCTTCGCGCCAAAGCAGGCCACTTTCCATAACATTTGATTTTTCTACAGAATGCACTAAACCTCTTCTCTTAGATGCTAACTCAAATGCAACATCACCAGCTCTTCTAATCTCTTTAGTGGAATATACTTCTGTATTTATTCCTACTTTTGTTCCATCTGATAGCTCTTCTATGCCTCTAGGTTCTCCAAAATATATACCACCTGTTAACTCTCTAAGTATCATAATATCTAAACCAGAAACTATTTCTTTCTTTAAACTGGATGCA
>DQLC01000090.1 GCA_015660425.1 Alphaproteobacteria bacterium | reverse complement strand
CTGAAACTTATCATTTACTCTCAAGAGCGCGATTATCTATTTTGCAGCCCCATGCATATATTATTAATACCTCTAGAGGCAAAGTGTTAGATGAAGAGGCTTTAGCAGAGCTACTATCTGAGGGTAAAATAGCCGGAGCGGGATTAGATGTATTTGAGAGAGAACCTTCTGTAAGCAAGGTTTTATTGGGAGCTCCAAATACAGTTTTATTACCTCATATGGGATCGGCTACAGTAGAAGCTAGAATAGAGATGGGTGAGAAAGTTATAGTAAATATACAGACTTTATTAAATGGGCATAGGCCACCAGATCGAATTATTTTATAATATTAAAAAACTTTTAAATAAATATTATCTGACTATTTTGATTTTCCAATGATAATATTGAAGTTAAACTTGTAACATCAATATTTATATCATTTCTTAACTCATTTTCTTTAATGTTGTTTTCTGATAATGCTCCTGAGCATACACTTATTTTAGTATTTAGATCTAAGGTAATTAATAATAATTCTTGTGAGTTTTTATGATCAAAGTTAGAAAATTTATTATTATTTATGAGTGATAAAACACTTTTACCTGTAAAGAATAATTCAGTTGGCCTTTCTAAGGCTGCGGCAGTTGCAATCATACCTAAAGCATAATTTAACGAATCTTTTTCTTCTGCATAGAGAATAATTATTAATTTTTTTGAAGTATTGTTCATGAATAGTCTTTATGCTTTTTAATAGATGTAATAGTAGGTTTTGATCCGCAAAGTTGACAGTTATTATCTTTTTTAATTTTTACTTTACGCATTTCCGAAGATAAAGTATCAAATATTAGAAGAAAATTATTTAAACTTTTACCAATTCCTAAAACCTCTTTTAAAACTTCTATTGCTTGTATTGAACCTATGGCCCCTGCCAGCGCACCAAAAACTCCTGCTTCACCGCATGAGGCTATTAATCCTTTAGGAGGAGGTTTTGGCCATAAGCATCTATAGCAACAATTTAAGTCCTTATAGGCAGAATAAGTTGATATCTGACCTTCAAATCTTAGAATTGCAGCAGAAACTAAAGTTTTTTTTGTTAAAAAACATGTATCATTAGCTAAAAATCTAGTGCCGAAATTATCACTTCCATCGGCAACAATATCATACTGCGATATGATATTTTCAGCATTAAAGATAGAGAATCTTTCTTTGTATGTCATAATATTTATGTTTGGATTTATAGATAAAATTGTTTCTTTAGCACTATCGGTTTTATGTGAGCCTATTTTATTAGTTTTATGAATTATTTGTCTTTGTAAATTAGATAATTCAACCTTATCATCATCAATGATGCCAATATTACCTACGCCTGCAGCAGCTAAATATAGTAGCAAAGGTGATCCAAGGCCACCAGCACCTATTACTAAAACTTTTGCATTCATTAATTTTCGTTGTCCAAGTCCACCTACTTGAGGAAGAGTAATATGTCGAGCATAACGTTGAATTTCATCTTCAGTAAACTCTAGGTTATCCATTACTTTCTCCAGTAGAACCAAATCCTCTTGCCCCTCTCATTGTTTCACTAAGATTGTCTTCTGTAATAATATTAACTTTTACTATTTTTGTAACCACCATCTGAGCTATTTTATCTAAAGGATTGATTTTAAAATTTGTATTACCATGATTTATAAGTATTACTCCTACTTCTCCTCTATAATCCGAATCAATAGTACCTGGTGAGTTAAGAACTGAAATACCATATTTAATTGCTAAACCTGATCTTGGACGAATTTGAATTTCATAATTAGCAGGTATCTCTACTTTAAAGCCTGTAGGAATTAATATTCTTTCTCCTGCTTTTAGGTTTATAGATTTGTATATTGCAGCTTGAATATCTATGCCTGCTGATCCTTCTGTGGCATAGCTAGGAATAGTTTTAGGTCCATGTTTTAGAATAGTAATTTTTATTTCCATATTACAGTACCAATAATTCTTCTATTACTTTACAAGACAATTTTTTTGCTACTTCTGTTTTTGAACACTTATCCCATGATTCAATTTTGTTTCTCGTAATGAGAGTAATAGTATTATTCTCTCCACCAAATATATTTGGATCCTCTAGAATATTATTTGCAATAATCCAATCACATTTCTTTTTTATAAGTTTATTTTTAGCATTTTTTATAAAATCATTTGTTTCTGCGGCAAATCCAATTACTAATTTAGGTCTATTTCTTTTTTTATGCGCAATAAACTCTAAAATATCAGGGTTTAATGAAAAACTTATTTTGGGTATATTTTTGTTATTTTTTTTAATTTTATTTTTTGAAGGGTTTTTTATAGTCCAATCAGATACTGCAGCAGAACATATTGCCACATCTATATTGTTTATTTTTTTTACGGCTTTTAGCATATCTTTTGCTGTCTCTATATTTATTGTTTTGATATATTCTGGAATTTTTTCTGAGATTGGGCCTACTATTAAAGTTACATTTGATCCTAGATCATAAAATGCTTTGGCAATTGCTATCCCTTGTTTTCCTGAAGATCTATTTCCAATGAATCTTACAGGGTCTATTGCTTCAAAAGTTGGTCCAGCAGTAACTAAAACATTAAGATTTAATTTTTTTTTTTTAAGCATAGAAGTTACATATTTATAGATTGTATTAGGCTCAGACATCCTGCCATCACCATATTCTCCACATGCTAAATCACCTGGCTCCGGACCTATAAATTTATAATTATTGTTTTTTAAGAATTTAATATTATTTTGTGTAATAGAATTATTCCACATTTCTACATTCATAGAAGGGGCAAATAAAATAGGTTTGTTTGATGCCAATAATATTGTCGTGGCCAAATCATTAGTAATACCTGCAGAGACATGTGCAATAATATTTGCGGATGCAGGTGCGACAAGGATTAGATCATTTTCTCTTGAAAGTTGAATATGTCCCATTTCTGTTTCATCTTTAAGTGAAAAAAGTTCTTGATAAACTTTTTCTTCTGAAAGTGCAGCAACAGATAAAGGAGTAACAAACTCTGCGCCCCCTTTTGTTAAAACTACTTGAACTCTAATATCATTTCTTTTTAAAATTCTTATAAGTTCTAAACTTTTATAGGCGGCAATTCCACCAGAAATTATGAGAAGTATTTTTAATTTTTTTTTCATTTTCATACTATTTTTAACACATTTTAATTTAGATTTATATATTAACCTTTTAATGTATTTATTTAAACTATTTTAAATTCTTGTTGCTATATATAGACAAGCAGCACCACTTAAATATTTCTTTAGCTTAACTATTTTAAATTTTACAGACTCTAGTATGTCACAAAAATCATTAGGATTATAAAAAGTTTCAATGCTCTCAGCTAAATATTGATATGCTTCTTTATTATTAGCTATTTTATCGCCTAAAAAAGGCAGCACATTTTTTAAATAATATTCATAAAATTTTTGAAAAGGAACTATTACTTCTGGCGAAAACTCTAAAATCATTAATTTTCCTCCAGGCTTTATAACTTTATAACAACCTTCTAATGTTTTATCTATTTCAGCCACATTTCTTATTCCAAAAGCGCATGTAATGTTATTAAAAGTAGATTGTGCAAAAGGTAAATATGCAGAATCACCAGCCACCCAATTAAGTCCAGTATATAGATTTTTTTTTAATGCTTTTTTCTTTCCAATTTTCATCATGTCAAGAGTTAGATCCATAATTGTAATTTCGTTTTGATGAAAACGTTTTTTTAATGCAAAGGCAATATCCCCTGTTCCCCCTGCAAGGTCTAATATAGTTTTTCTATTAGAGACAAATTGCTCGCGCTCTAATCTATCTACTAGATCTTTTTTCCAAATTCTATGTGTGCCTAAACTCATTAAATCATTCATTTTATCGTAATCACTTGATATGTTTTCAAATAAGTTTGATATTTTTGTCCTTTTTTTGCTAATAGGTATTTTTTGAAGGCCATATATTACTTTTTTTTCATCTATCATTATTTTTTTATTCATAATATTATAGCTTTCTAAAACTACTTATTTTAATATTCAATTATGCCAGAACTTCCTGAAGTAGAAACCGTAACGTCCGGCCTAAATTTTGCAATTAAAAATTTAATTGTAAAAAAAGTGCATGTTAGTCGATATGATTTAAGAATTACTGTATCAAAAAAAATTAAATCTGTCGTTAATAATGTGAAAGTTATTGGAGTTACGAGACGTGCTAAGTATGGAATAATTCAATTTGATAATCATTATTCTGTAGTCTTTCATTTAGGTATGTCAGGGAGAATCATAATAGAAAGAAATAAATTTAAGCCTTTACAGAAACACGATCATGTCTCAATGGAGTTTATAGAACAGAATAATATTAAGGCTAAAGTAAGGTTTATATTTAGAGATCCTAGACGATTTGGTTTTTTTAATATTTATCAGAATGAAGATAATAACTATAAAAATATATTTAAGAATCTAGGACCTGAGCCTTTACAGAAAAGTTTTCCTGTAAAAGATTTTTATGAAAACATAAATAAAAAAATTTCTTCCATAAAGTCATTGCTTTTAAATCAAAGTATTATTTCAGGCCTTGGAAATATTTATATATGTGAATCTTTGTTTTTAGCGAAAATTTCTCCCTTTACTTTAGGCTGTAACCTTAATTTAAAAGATATTTCTTATCTTTATTCTAAAATTGAGGAGGTTTTAAACAAAGCAATTAAAGAGGGTGGAACTACTATTCAAGATCATAAGAACGTTTCTGGTGAAATAGGCTATTTTCAAAATTATTTATCTGTTTATAATAGAGAAAATAATAAATGTAAAAATAATTGCAAGTCACTTATTAAACGAGATATCCAAAATGGAAGGTCAACATATTATTGCCCAAAATGTCAAAAATAATTTTATGCATATTATTACTTTTTTTGAGTAAAAATGCTTTATCTATTGATTTTTTAGAATGTATTAATGATATACCTATAAATAATAATATTATTGAAAACAAAGGTTCATGTTTTCTCTTTGATTCTGATATAGGCAGGATAGTAAGTGTGGAAGCTGAGTCAAATCAGAAATATATAAAAATAGAAGAGTTTTATAAAACTATATTAAACCAATTTGGGTGGATTTTAAGTAGTAAAGCCAATAATAAAGATTTAGTATTTGTTAGAGATGAAGAAATATTAAAAATTAATATTAAGAAAATTAAGAATAATAATCTTATTACATATTATAGTTTTCTTAGCCTAAGTATTAACTAGGGATATATATTATGAATTTAAAAAATAATTATAAAAATATAATAACAAAAGTAATTTCAAAAGTAGCGTTAATTACTTTAAATCGTCCAGAAGTGCTAAATGCATTAAGTAAAGATTTAATAACTGATTTAAATGATGCTTTAAATATTATAGAACATGATGAGAATTTATCTGTAATCGTTATAACTGGTTCTAGTAAAGCGTTTGCAGCAGGTGCAGATATTAAAGAAATGATATCAAAAAGTTTTATTGATTTAGTCAACAATGATTTTATTAAGCCTTGGGAACAAATTAGCTTTTGTAATAAGCCTACAATAGCTGCAGTTGATGGTTATGCTTTGGGTGGAGGTTGTGAATTAGCGATGATGTGTGACTTATTAATAGCTAATGAGAACACTAAATTTGGTCAGCCTGAAATTAATTTAGGTGTATTTCCTGCCGCTGGAGGGACTCAGCGATTACCAAAAGCTATTGGTAAGGCGAAAGCAATGGATATGATATTAACTGGAAGAATGATGGATGCAATAGAAGCAGAAAAGTTGGGTTTAGTTAGCAGGATTCTTCCATCAGAAGGTTTTATAGAAAAAGTTTTAGATATAGCCTTAGATATATCAGAAAAGTCATTGCCTGCTCTTCAAATGGCAAAAGATGCTATAAATTCATCCTATGAAAATACCTTATCTCAAGGAATTGTTTATGAGAGAAGGTTATTTAGGTCCTCTTTCTCATTGGAAGATAGAAAAGAAGGAATGAAAGCATTTATTGATAAAAGAAAAGCGGTTTTTAAAAATTCTTAATAATCAAGCTCAATAGTTGACCTCTTAGCAAAGATCAGTTAAGACAAGTATCTAAAAATTATTTTAATAGAATTTTAAGGAATATTATATGGCTAATATAGCTTCTGCTAAAAAAAGGATAAGATCGACGAATCGTAAAACGATAGTCAATACAAATAGAGTAAGTAAAATACGTACTTATGAAAGAAAAGTAGAGGAAGCAATAATTGAAGGAAATCACGAATTGGCTATGTCTGCTCTTAAGATTGTTCAGCCAGAATTAATGGCTGGAGTAAATAAAGGTGTTATTCATAAAAGCACCATGTCTAGAAAAATTTCTCGATATAATAAGCGTATAAAGGCATTGCAATAATTTTTTAATATTGTTCATTGCATTGCTATAAATTATTGTTATAGTTTTGTTCTACCTATTTTGGTTTTATATAAATTATAACAGAAGGTGATTTATGCTCTCAGGAGATGTAGCTATAGAATTGTGGGAGCAAGTTAGAGATAAGCTTAGGCAAGAAGCAGGAGAAACAGTTTTTGAAAATTGGTTAGGTTTGATATCACTTTCTAGTTTTTCCAATGGAAAAATAGTAATAGCAGTTCATAGTAAGTTTCATAAAGACTGGATAGAACCGAGATACGGAAATAGAATAAGATCTTTATGGCATGGTTTAAGTAAAGATGTTTTAAGTGTAACTTTGGTTGTAGATGAAAGACTAGCTGGAAGATCAACAAAAAAATCTGAGGATGCTGCCTCTTCTATATTAAATCTCTCTTCTCCTTTAGATCTTAGATATACTTTTGATAAGTTTGTAGTCGGGCCATCTAATAACTTTGTAGCTGCGGCAGCTCAGAGAATTTCAGAATCTGAAGACGTTGCATTTAATCCTGTTGTAATATATGGAGGAGTAGGCTTAGGAAAAACTCATCTAATGCATGCTATAGCATGGAAAATTAGAGAGACTAATCCTAGTCGTAGAGTAGTTTATTTGTCTGCAGAAAAATTTATGTATCAATTTGTAAGGGCCTTAAGGCAGCAAGATACAATGGCTTTTAAAGAGCAGTTTAGATCTGCGGATGTTTTAATGATAGACGATGTTCAATTTATTGCAGGGAAAAACTCTACCCAAGAAGAATTTTTTCATACTTTTAACGCATTAGTAGATCAAAATAAGCAAATTATAGTAAGTTCTGATCGTTCTCCAGCTGATTTAGAAGGTATAGAGGAAAGACTTCGTTCTCGATTGGGTTGGGGTATAGTTGGAGAAATTCATCAAACAACCTATGAGCTCAGACTAGGGATATTGCAATCTAAAGTAGATGATTTAAAAAATTGTCTCGTTCCTAAAAATGTAATTGAATTTTTGGCTCATAAAATTACATCTAATGTAAGAGAATTAGAAGGAGCGCTAAAAAGATTAGTAGCTCATTCGCAATTAATAGGTAGACCAGTTTCACTTGATAGTGCTCATGATGTGTTACATGATTTACTGAGAGCAAACAATAGAAAAGTAACTATAGAAGAAATACAGAAAAAAGTAGCAGAACATTTTAGTATAAGGTTAAGTGATATGTCTTCTCCTAGAAGAGCTAGAGCAGTTGCTAGGCCTAGGCAAATAGCAATGTACCTTTCAAAGCAACTTACTTCTAGGTCACTTCCAGAAATAGGAAGAACTTTTGGAGGTAGAGATCATACTACCGTAATGCATGCAGTAAGTAGGATAGAAACTCTGATGCTAGAAGATTCAGTAATAGCTGACGATTTAGAACTATTAAAGAGAAATCTAGAAGCTTAAAAATTGTTATATAGTATCTATAATTTGTGTAATTTAAATTATTTTTCATATAGAAATATAATTATAAATAGCTATAATATTAATAATGATATTAAGCTATATTACTTTATATAAACACAAAAATAGTTTATGATCTTATATATAGAGAGAGGTTTTAAAGATGAAGTTTTCTATCGATAGATCTGCATTACTTATAGCTTTACAGCATATTCATTCTGTAGTTGAAAGAAGAAATACAATTCCAATTTTATCAAATGTCTTAATTGAGGCGAAAGAAGATGGAGTATATTTGACATCAACTGATATGGATATAACCGTAATTGAAAAAGTTGATTTAGGTGAATCAGAAGTCACACAACTAGGTACTACTACTACTTCGGCACAAATATTGTATGATATAGTTAGAAAGTTGCCTGACAATATCAAAGTTGAATTTCTATCAGAAAAAAATGATAGATTAGGTATTAAAGCATCTAGTTCTTCTTTTGCATTAAATTGTTTGCCATCTGAAGATTTTCCTTCTATTGCTCAAGAAGATTTTAAGCATTCTTTTAATATTGATGCATTAGATTTGGTTAGACTTATAGATAAATCATCTTTTGCTATGTCATTAGAGGAAACAAGATATTATTTAAATGGAATTTATTTACATGCGATTAAAGAAGATAATGTTGAGAAAATGAGGACAGTCGCAACTGATGGCCATAGACTTTCAAGAGTTGATATTAATTTACCACAAGGGGCAGAGGGTATACCTGGAGTTATTATTCCGCGAAAGACAATTTTAGAAATAAGAAAAATCTTAGAAGATCATACTGGAAATGTAAGCTTATCTATAAGTGAAACTAAAATTAAATTATCTTTTAATAATGTTGTTTTAACGTCTAAACTATTAGATGGAACATTTCCTGATTATTCTAGGGTTATTCCAGAACATAATGATAAATTGGTCACTATTTCTAATCAAGCTATTTCTGAAGCAGTAGATAGGGTATCGACAGTTTCAACAGATAAAACTCGTGCGATAAAAATTAATATAAATAAAGGAAGTGTAGTAATTTCAGCAACAAACCCAGATAAAGGAAGTGCAAGCGAGCATCTAGATGCTGTCTATAATGGTGAGGAGGTTGAAATAGGCTTTAATTCTAAATATGTATTAGATGTTGCGCGGCAGATAAAAGGGAATGAAATTTTAATTAAATTATCTGATTCTGTTTCTCCAACTCTAGTTTATGATAAAGATGATAAAGAAGTATTATTTGTTTTAATGCCAATGAGAGTTTAAAAATAATTGTCTGATTTTAAAGGCTTTAATTTAAAAGAATCAGAAAATTTTTTTTTTAATCAAGGCCCTGTTAATAATCATATTTTATCTTTAAAATTATCTAATTTTAGAAACTATCTATCTTATGCAGCAGATTTTCCTAAATGCCCCATTGCTTTTATTGGTAAAAATGGTGTAGGTAAAACTAATATTCTTGAAGCTATATCTTTAATGCAGCCAGGCCGTGGTATTAGGTCAGCCCGCTTAGAAGATATGGCTTATAAAAATTGTGGTAATTTTGGTATACATATTAATTTAATGAAAAATAGGGAAAAACATGAAATAGGCAGTGCTTTAGAGATAAATTATAGTAAAGCGCGCAAAGTAAAAATAGATGGAAAATTTATTTCCCCATTAGTTCTTACAGAGTACTTGGGTGTAATTTCTATAACTCCATTAATGGATAAAATATTTATTGAAGGCTCTTCAAATAGAAGAAAATTTTTTGATAGAATTACATGGGTTTTTATTAGCACACATGCAAAAAATATAAAATTATATGAAAAATTAGTTAGAGAGAGAAATAATTTACTAAAAGATAATTTTATAGATAAAACGTGGTTTAATAATATAGAAAAGCAGATTGTTAAATATGGCAGTCAAATTATTATCGATAGATTTAAAGTTATTAAATTATTAAATAATGAAATAAATAAAAATAATATTAACTTTCCAAAAGCAGATATGGTTTTCAAGGGTGAGATAGAAAGCAAATATCATGGTAGTGCAGATTTAGAATTATTTAAAGAAAGTTTTTTACAGGCTTTGTCAGACACAAGAAGTAAGGACGCGTGTAGAGGTATTACTAGTATAGGGCCACATAGAACTGAATTAGAGGTGAGCTATAAAGACAAGGGAATATTAGCAAATATATGTTCTACTGGAGAGCAAAAATCTTTATTAATTTCTATTATATTAGCAGTAGCTAAATCATATAAAAATTATTGTAATTTATCGCCAATATTACTCTTAGATGAAGTTTTTGCACATTTAGATAACAATAAAAAAGAAAGTCTATCTAAGGAGATAAAAAGCCTTAATATTCAGGCTTTTATGACTGGTACAGAAGAGAGTGATTTTATGACATTTAATGAAAACTCGTATATAATAAACTTAGATAATCAAAATGATAGGAGAATTCATGATTACTGATGATGACAGCAATAATAATACTCAATATGATGAAGATTCTATTAAGGTTTTAAAGGGGTTAGATGCTGTACGCAAAAGACCTGGAATGTATATAGGTGATACAGATGATGGAACAGGGTTACATCATATGGTTTTTGAAGTAGTAGATAATTCTATAGATGAGGCACTTGCCGGTCATTGTGATCAAATAGATATAGTTATGCATTCTGATTCATCGGTATCAGTTGAGGATAATGGAAGAGGTATCCCTACTGGTATTCATCCTGAGGAAGGCGTTTCTGCTGCCGAAGTGATTATGACCAAACTCCATGCAGGAGGAAAATTTGATGAAAATAGTTATAAAGTCTCAGGAGGATTGCACGGTGTTGGAATAAGTGTAGTAAATGCATTATCCGAAAAATTAGAGTTGACTATCTATAGAAATAATAAAAAGTTTTTTATGACTTTTCTAAAAGGTGATGCGGCTTCACCCTTAAAAGAATTAGGTAGTTCAGATAATAAATCTGGAACCTATGTAAGGTTTTATCCATCTAGCGATGTTTTTTCGACTATTGAGTTCAATTTTTCTGTTCTTGAAAAACGTTTTCGAGAACTAGCTTTTTTAAATTCTAATTTAAAGATTAATATTACTGATAATAGAAGTGCTGAATCTAAAGTAGTAAAACTTTATTATGAAGGAGGAATAAAAGCTTTTGTAGAATATTTAGATAGGTCAAAAGCAACTATACATGAAAGTATTATATATTTAAAAGGTGCAAAAAATGATAATGAAGTTGAATTAGGATTATCTTGGAATGATAGTTATTATGAAAATGTACTATGTTTTACCAATAATATACCTCAGAGAGATGGAGGGGCGCATTTAGCAGGTTTTAGGGGTGCACTAACTAGAGTGTTAACAAAATATATACAAGCGAATCCATTGGGTAAGAAAAATAAGGTTAGTTTAAGTAGTGAAGATATGAGAGAAGGAATAACTGCTGTGTTATCTATAAAGATTCCAGACCCCAAATTTTCTTCACAAACTAAAGATAAATTGGTTTCATCGGAAGTAAGGCCAGTAGTAGAGGGCTTAGTTAGTGAAAAATTAACAGCTTGGTTAGAAGAAAACCCTTCCGAAGCAAAAATTATTATTCAAAAAATTATAGATGCTTCATCAGCTAGGGAGGCCGCTAGAAAAGCTAGAGAATTGTCTCGAAGAAAAGGAGCTCTAGAATTTGCAAGCTTACCTGGAAAGCTGGCAGATTGCCAGGAACGTGACCCAGCAAAGTCAGAATTATTTTTAGTAGAAGGAGATTCAGCAGGTGGCTCAGCAAAACAAGGTAGGTCAAGAGAAACTCAGGCCGTTCTACCTTTAAGAGGTAAAATATTAAATGTAGAAAGAGCAGGAAGGGCTAGAGTGTTAGGCTCAAATGAAATAGGAATTATGATTTCAGCTTTGGGGACAGGTATACATGATGATTTTAATCTTGAAAAATTAAGATATCATAAAATAATAATAATGACTGATGCGGATGTTGATGGATCTCACATCAGAACATTAATTTTAACATTTTTTTATAGACACATGCAGGAACTAGTTGCTGGTGGTCATCTATATATAGCTCAACCTCCTCTTTTTAAGGTAAAAAAAGGTTCTAGTGAGGTTTATTTAAAAGATGAAGATACTCTAGATAATTATTTAGTTGACCAATTAGTAGCAGATACATTTTTAACGACAAATTCAGGAGATAATAGAACCTCAGCTGATTTAAAGTCTTTAATATTATCAGCCAAAAAACAATATTTCTCTATTAGAGCTTTATCTAAAAAAATTAATATTGATCTAATTGAACGCATGGCAATTAGTGGAGCTTTAGATGTTAATTTGCTTGATGATAAAGAAAAAGCGTCAATAGTAGCGGAGTTTGTTACTAAAGCATTAAATAAATTTGCAATAGCTGGAGAAGACGGTTGGAAGGGTGTATATAATTTAGAGGAAAAAAGGTATATTTTCAGCCATGATAGAAGAGGCGTCATTTCAGAATATATAATTGATAAAACAATATTAAGTTCTTCTGATGCGCGTAAATTAGAAAAGGATACGGCGGAATTGCAAGAAACTTATTTTAATGGAGCAACCTTAGTAAAAGGTGAAGATTCTTATAATATAGCCGGTCCTTCTGATTTATATGTAACCTCGATAGAGCAAGGAAGGAAGGGACTTGGCATTCAGCGTTATAAAGGTTTAGGTGAAATGAATCCAGATCAATTATGGGAAACTACATTAGATCCTGATGCACGAATATTATTAAGAGTAAATATAGAAGATGCTGCAGAAGCAGATAATGTATTTTCAACATTAATGGGTGAAGAAGTAGAACCTAGAAGAAATTTTATTCAAGAACGAGCATTAGAAGTAGAAAATATTGATATATAGGCAATAAAGATTATTTTTTTTAAAAGATTAATATTAAACCTAGCAATTTTTTTTATATTTATAATATCTGCAATATTTTTCTATTGTTGGATTACTTTACCTAATTTTAATGAATTATCACAAAACCGGAGAAAGTCTTCAGTTGTAATTAATGCAAGTGATAACTCACGTTTAGCAGTATATGGCGAATTATATTCAGCTTACGTAGAATATAAACATATTTCTCCCTATCTAATAAATGCAGTTATAGCTATTGAAGATAGTAGGTTCTATTCGCATCCTGGAATAGATATTAAAGGCATTTTAAGGGCTCTATATGTAAATATATTAAGTGCTAGTTATAAACAAGGTGGTTCTACAATTACGCAGCAGTTGGCAAAACTTATATTTTTAAATGCAGAAAAAAGTATCTTAAGAAAAATACGTGAATTATTTATTACTTTAAAGTTAGAGGCTATTTTAGATAAAGAAGAAATAATTTCTTTATATTTAAATAGGGCTTATTTTGG